>NZ_JBEXDZ010000229.1:0-11280 GCF_040606085.1 Streptomyces sp. NPDC005485
GGAGCGCAAGCGCCGCGAGCTGCAGCTCGCCCACCGCGCCTCGCACGACTCCCTGACCGGCCTGCCGAACTCGGCCGAGCTGCGCTCCCGGCTCACCGCCCGCCTCTGCTCGCGGCCACAGGTCGCCAGGTCCGGATCCGAAGGCGCCGCCCCGCCCCCACCAACCGGCTACACCACACCCACCTTCGACCACCACGTGCACATGGTCGCGCCCGCGAGCGACGAACCCGGCGCGGACAATGGCGTCAAGGGGCTCGCGGTCCTCTTCTGCGACCTCGACGGCTTCAAGTCGATCAACGACCGGTTCGGGCACAACGCGGGCGACACCATCCTCATCGAGGTCGCCAGGCGCCTCACCAACGGCGTACGGGACGGTGACACGGTCGCCCGGCTCGGCAGCGACGAGTTCGTGGTACTCGCCGACGGGCTAGGCCCCGCGGACGCCCAGGACCTTGCGGCCCGGCTGCGCAACGCCATCATTCCGCCGATCCGCGTCGAGGGGCGGGTGGTGCGCGTGGGCGCCAGCTTCGGCATCGGCTGGGCACACTGCGGGATGACCGCCGAAGAGGTGCTGAAATCCGCTGACCAGCGGATGTACGTGGAGAAGCGCAGCGCACGACGGCGCCAGAACCGACCGACCGGCGCGACCGGATGACGTCACTTCGTCAACGCGGCCCTTCAGGGCGGCCCTGTTTGGGTCCCTGTCCGGAACCTTCGGGGCTCCCCGTCCGTCTGAAGCGGGAGGTCGCCGCCCGGGACAGCCGAGGCGCTGAGGGCCGGATTCGGGACGCCCGATTCCCCTCCCGGAAGTCGATCCGGCTATCTGGGATCGGCGAAGGCGTCTCGCAAAGTCGCTGTTCACCACGCTGCGAACGCGTCGGGAAGGCGGCTGGGTTCATCCTCCGATCAACACACCCCGGCCGCTGCCTCTGTTGCCGGATCGAGTCTGGACCGACGAGGACTGGGACCGGATCCGGCGCGGATATCGAGCCCGGGACATGGATGAGAAGTGGAACATCTTCGTTGAAAACGATGTCCTTTTCATGCACCGGAGTTGGACCGGTCACGGCGTCTACGAGGCGTCCTTTGCCCCAATGACTGGTGGGGGAAGAAGGATCGCCTCTGCTGTTGTGGAGGCTGATCGCGAGCGCTATCGGCGTGTGGGGGACGAGTACGACTGTCTGATGCTGGAGCTGATCATCAGCGCGATCATCCTTGGTGAGCCCGCCGCCGAACTCCGGGCCGGTCTCGTGGACTTGACTGCTCGAGCTTCGGGAAAGAGTGATCTTCCCTCGGGTGTGGTGGAACACAGTGCTCTGGGATTGCGCTCAGGATCGTAAGCTCTGCAGCCCAGCGAGTGCTGTCACGACGTCGGGCGATAGGACTGGATCACCCTTTGCAGGCGCAGGATCCTGCCGTGTGCGGCCAGCCGTTGTCAGAGCTCTTGGACGCGCTCACGGTGAGTGGTGCGCTCCCCGCGGAGGGTGCGGATGCCGGGTCAGTCCTTGCTTCCCGTCGCGGCAACGGTGACGCCGAGGCCGATCATCGTAAGCCCGCCGACTCCTCCGACCAGGGAGAGCCGCTGAGGTGAGCGGGCAAACCAGTCCCGTCCGGTTGCCGCGATCAGTCCCCACAGACTGTCGGAGGCCACTGCGATGATGTTGAAGACCAGCCCGAGCAGCAGCATCTGAACCATGACGTGTCCCTGGCCGCGGTCGACGAACTGCGGCAGTACGGCGGCGAAGAACACCATGGTCTTGGGGTTGGCCACACCCACGGCGAACCCCTCCCCCAACGTCCGCAGGCCGCCCCGTGGGGCTTTGTCAGCCGTGAACGCGGCCTGTAGCGAGCCACGTTGCCGCCACGCCTTGACACCCAGATACACCAGATAGGCAGCACCGGTCAGTTTCAGCACCGTGAAGACAAGAGCGGAGCGCTCCACGATCGTTCCGATTCCGAGAGCCACGGCCACGATGAGTACATAAGCGCCCAACGCGTTCCCCACGACCGTCGTCAGGGCGGCACGCCGCCCCTGCGCCAACGCCCGCCCGATCACGAAGAGCACGCTGGGCCCGGGGATCACTATCAGCAGAAACGACATAGCCGCGAAGGCAATCAAGCGTTCAGCAGACACCATGACGCCCATGAAAGCACGGCCGACTTCACTCCTCAGCCCCTTTTCACGGGCAGAGCCCCGCAGCGCCACACCGTCGCCCCTTCCTTGCGTTGAGTGATCTCAGGTCCGGCTTTGGCACGCATCCTGTATGCCGTTGATGATCTTCGGCAGTCCCCCAGTTGGTGCTGAACGTCAGCCCTCGGCAAAGCAGTTGGAAGGGGCGGGCGGGTCGGGGTGGTTCTGACGGCCCCACATTTGGTTCAGTGCTCCAAATTGGTTCAGCGTTCCAAGTGTGGCACGATCGAGGCATGGCAACACGAGCGCGCCGGGCACAGCGGCGCAACCAGGTGCTCTCCCGGGACCACATCATCGATACCGCCGTCGAGCTCCTGGACGCGGGCGGCGAGGGTGCGCTGACCGTCCGGGCGCTGACCGAGCGCCTGGCGACCGGGGCCGGGGCGATCTACTACCACGTGGGCACCCGGGACGAGCTGCTGGATACGGCGACGGAAACCGTCATCACCGCGGCACTGGCGGCCGAGCCCGCTCAGGCTTCGGCCACGCCCGCGGAAGAGATCCGCGTCGTCGCACTGGCGCTCTTCGACGCGATCGCGGACCACCAGTGGCTCGCGACACGCCTGACCCTCCAGATCATCCGAAACCCGATGGGGGCGGTGACGGTGGGGATCTACGAGAGGGTCGGCCGGCAGGTGGGCGCCCTGGGCGTACCGCAGGGTGCCTGGTTCGACGCGGCCTCGACGCTCGTGCACTACATCCTTGGCGCCGTCAGCCAAAACGCCCGGATCGACGGGGACACCTCAGGCGTCACGCCCGACGCGGACCGCGAAGAGTTCCTCGACGCAGCGTCGACGGCATGGCAGGAACTCGACCCCGACGACTATCCGTTCATGCACGCCATCGCCGGCCAGATGCGCGAGCACGATGACCGCGAACAGTTCCTCACCGGCATCGCCGTCGTCCTCGACGGCATCACCAGCCTGCGCTGACCGACCGAATCCGCACGGGTCTGCCGCTGATCGTTCCAGAAGGGAATTCCTGATGCACGACGTAGTGATCGCGGGCGCCGGCCCGGTCGGCCTGTTCCTGGCAGGCGAGCTCGCCCTGACCGGCTCTCGCGTCCTGGTGCTCGAGCGGGACCAGGAACCCACCTCGCCACTGAAGGCGCTCCCGCTGGGGCTGCGGGGCCTGACCGCAGGGTCCGCCGAGACGTTCTACCGCCGCGGCCTTTTGGAAGCGATGGCGAAGGCTTCCGGCGTCAACGCGGAGAAGGTCGGCGCGGACCCCGAAGCGGTCGAGCCGCCCGCGCCTCGTGACCTGAGCCATTTCGCGGGCATGGCTCTCGACGCGACCACCATCGAGGCAGCCGCCCTTCCCTTCCGGCTGCCCAGTCCGGCGATGGAAGGCTTCATGACGAGCCTGGAAACGGTGACGACGGTGCTGGCCGAGCAGGCCGCCGCTCTCGGTGTGGAGATCGTCCGGGGCGCTCCCGTCACGGCCGTGAGCCAGGACGACGAGGGCGTTGCCGCCACCGCGGGCGGGCAGGAGTACCGGGCGCGCTGGCTGGTGGGATGCGACGGGGGGCGCAGCGCGGTACGCGAGCTCGCGGGCTTCGACTTCGTCGGCACCGAGCCGCTGTTCACCGGCTACGTCGCCAAGGTCACCTTCACCGACCCGCAGCAGCTGCCTCTCGGGTTCAACCTGACACCGAACGGCATGTACCTGCGCACGCCCTTCGAAGGACACCTGGGCATGATGGACTTCGACGGCGGCACCTTCGACCGCTCGCAGCCGCTGACCCGCGACCACCTCCAGACGGTCCTGCGCCGCGTCTGCGGCACCGATGTGACGCTGGACGAGGTCCATTTCGCCTCCAGCTTCACCGACCGCGCGATGCAGGCGCCGACGTACCGCAGGGGCCGCGTTCTGCTCGCCGGCGACGCCGCGCACATCCACTCCCCGCTGGGCGGCCAGGGGCTCAACCTCGGCATCGGCGACGCCATGAACCTCGGCTGGAAGCTCGCGGCCACCGTGCACGGACACGCGCCGGACGGCCTGCTCGACAGTTACACCAGCGAGCGCCACCCCGTCGGCGCATCGGTGCTCGACTGGTCCCGAGCTCAGGTGGCGGCCATGAAGCCGGGCCCCAACGCCCCTGCGCTGCGGCAGCTGGTCCGCGACCTGATGAGCACCCCCGACGGAGCAACCCATGTCTACCGCACCACATCGGGGCTCTTCCACCGCTACGACCTGGGACACCGGCATCCGCTCATCGGCCGGGCCGCACCGGACTTCCGCTTCGACGACGGCACCCGCCTCGGTGACCTGATGCACCGGGGCCAGGGCGTTGCGCTCGACTTCAGCACCGACCGCGCGCTGCAGGGCGCCGCCCAGGGGTGGGAAGGCCGCATCCGGTACGCGTCCGGCCCGGTGCGCAACGACCTGGGGCTGGCCGCCGTACTGATCCGACCCGACGGCGTCGTGGCCTGGGCGGGTGAGCACGCCTCCGATCGCGACGTGTTCGCAAAGGTCGCCGCCCAGTGGTTCGGCGCCCCGGAGAACTAAAGCGGCCAGTCGGCCATCGGCAGTGCCCCACTCGCCTTCGGCCCGAGCCGGTTCGGTGTCGAGAAAGGCTCTGCGGAAGGTGGCAGGTGCTTCACGCCGCGACCCGTGCCGCCCCCTGTGACGCGGCCCGGTCGGCCGCCACCCGCCGCCGTCGTACCGGAATGCCCAGTGTCGGGTTGGCGACGCCCCAGGCCGCGCCCTTGCAGACCAACTCCTTGTAGCGGGCCGCGAAGCGGCCGGTCAGGGCGCGGTCCACGGAGCGGTCGTCGGCGGTGACGAACTGGATCAGGCCCTGCGTGCGGCCGAGGGAGATGCACTGGTTGAAGTAGCGCAGCGGGGCATTCGGCAGCTTGCCGTCGGTCAGGCGGGCGGCGATGGAGTCGGCGGCCTGCCAGGCCATGGGGGTGCCCGAGGCGCAGGACATGCGCAGTGGCTTGTCGCCTGCGCCCAGTGCGTGGCCGGCGTCGCCGATCGCGTACACGTCCGGGTGCGAGACGGAGCGCATCGTCGCGTCGACCACGATGCGGCCGGTGTCCGCGAGTTCGAGGCTGGTGGCCGCGGCCAGCGGGTGGACCGCGAAGCCCGTGGTCCAGACAGTGACGGCAGCCGGGAGGGTCCGGCCGTCCGCGGTCGTGACCCGGTCCGCCGCGACAGCGGTCACCGAGGCGTTCTCGTGCACCGTGATGCCGAGCCTGCCGATGACCTTGCGCAGATGCGCGCGGCCCTTCGGGGAGAGCCAGTCGCCCAGTTCGGCGCGCGTGGCGAGTGTGATGTCGAGGTCCGGGCGGGCCTCGGCCACCTCCGTCGCGAACTCCAGGCCGGTCAGGCCGCCGCCCACGACGAGGACCGTCTCGCCCTCGGCGAGACGGCTCAGGCGCTCGCGCAGCCGGAGCGCGCCGGGGCGGCTCGCGATCTGGTGGGCGTGCTGGTCAACTCCCGGGACGCCGTTGTCGTTACCGCTGCTGCCGAGGGCGTAGACGAGTGTGTCGTAGGCCAGTTCCTCCGTGCTCTCGGCGCTCTGCACCGCGACCGTCTTGCTGTCCACGTCGATCGATGTGACCTTCGCGAGCTTCAGCTCGACGCCCGTGCCCGCGAACATGTCGCTCAGCGGGCGCGGCTTGAGCTCCTGGCCCACGGCCAGCTGGTGCATCCGGACCCGCTCGACGAAGTCGGGTTCGGCGTTGACAAGGGTGATGACGACGTCCTCACGGCGCAGCCGCTTGGCGAGCCGGCCTGCCGCGATCGCTCCGGAGTAGCCGGCGCCGAGGACGATGATCCGGTGCTGCATTTTCCTGCTCCTGTCTGCGCGGGTCCGGAGCCTTGTGGCCCGGTCACGCCCCTTGAACCGGGCAGCCCGCCGATTCCTGACAGGAGACGAGAGTGACCTGCGTCACACGACGGGTCAGAGGGCTTCGGTCAGGACCGGAGGTCCGAAATCGCCCGCCGCCCAGCGCTGTGTCGCGCGCTCCAGCTTGTCCGGGTTGACCTGGCTGCGGACCGCGACGATGCCCTCCTGCGTCCGCTCCAGGCACATGATGCCGAAGACCCGCCCGTCGACCACCGCGACGACCGCGGGGCCGCCGTTGGCCGTGGCGGCGTAGAGGTCGGGCGAACCGCCGACCAGATTCCGCTTGGCCTGGGCCGGCTTGAACAGCCCGCGCAGGAACTTCGCCACCGCGCGTGCGCCCTCGAAGGCACTGGCCCGGGCCGGCACCTTCCCGCCGCCGTCGCCGACCGCGATGGCGTCCGAGGTGAGCAGTTCGATCAGCGGCTGGGTCTCACCGCTGGTCGCCGCAGCGAGGAACTCCTCGACGATCCGGCGCGCGACCGCCTCGTCGATCTCGACCCTCGCGCCGCCCGAAGCACCACCAAAAGCGGCCCCGCTGGCGGCAGTTACGTCGGAAGCCGCCCGCGTCCCGCCCTGCGCCACATGCTTCTTCGCGCGATGGAAGATCTGCTGGCTGGCCGCCTCACTGAGGTCCAGGATCTCGGCGATCTCCCGGTGGGAGTACGCGAATGCCTCGCGCAGCACGTACACCGCACGCTCGTTGGGCGAGAGCCGCTCCAGAAGGACCATCACGGCGTACGACACCGACTCGCGCTGCTCGGCCGTCTCCGCCGGGCCCAGCATCGGGTCCCCTTCGAGCAACGGTTCGGGCAGCCACTGGCCGACGTAGGTCTCGCGGCGCGCACGGGCCGACGTGAGCTGGTTGAGGCACAGGTTGGTGAGCGCCTTGGTCAGCCAGGCCTCGGGCACCTCGATGCGCCCGACATCGGCGGCCTGCCAGCGCAGATACGTCTCCTGCACGGCGTCCTCCGCCTCGCTCGCCGAGCCGAGCATGCGGTAGGCGATGGCCTCCAGGCGCGGCCTGGCCGCCTCGAACCGGTCCACGTCACTGAAGGTCAGGGCCATGCCAGGATCTTAGTGCCGCATCAGGCAACGTTCACACAGCTTGACGGCCACGCGCCCCGGGGACAGGTCAGGAGGCGCGTCAATCACTCCTCTGCGCCTGCCACCGTCGGTATGTCACTGCTCGGGTCAGTTCGGCGTCGTACTGATCGGCGTCGAAAGAGAACGCCGGGGGCCGCACCTTGTCAACGGGCACCTCCCAGTCGGACCACTCCACGATCCCGCCATGACGCTGCACGAACACCGACAGATAGCCACAGCATCCGCCCGTGCACTCAGGTTCGCCCAGCACGACGCGTCGCCCCTCGCTGGTCGCCCAGAGGGGATCGCGACCGCCGCCGGGCAGCACGTCCTCCGCAAACGGGCCGCGGCCTCCCTCTCCGACCGCCTCTGCCACCACTTCCTCGCCGTCGATTCGGAACTGCAACTGCGCAGCCCATCGGGGTCCCGGTGGCAACACACTGACCTCAAGCCGGTTGAACACCCGAGCACCCTACGCTCGGCGATCTTTGTGACAGCAGGCGCGCCTGTGCGACAACCATGGTGCTCCGATTCGAGACAGTCGAGCGACCGGCGTTCACTCCGTCTGCTCAGAAGTCCAGGTCCAGGTAGTCGATGTCGTTGATGGCCACATCCGAAATCCCCATGGCGCGGCTTCCGCCGTCCTGGAAGTAGATGTCCTTGAATCCTTCGGCGATGATCCGGCGCATCTCCTGGTCGCCGGCGCCGGCGTCGCGGGCGTCGAACAGGCGCTGTGCGTATGCCGCGGGAAGGTGGACCGTGAGGCGGCGGAAGCGGCCGTCGTCGGTGGTGCCGATGGGGGCGGTGTAGCCGAAGCGGGCTCGTGTCTCCACGGTGATGCCGCCCGTGGCAGCGGCTTGCTTCCGCCGGCGTCTGCGGACCTGCGGCTGCCAGCGGGATCGCACCGCGGTGTCGATCTTGGCGGCGATGTCCTTGGGCGGGTTCTTCCTGGCTCCGCGCCGGTAGCGGTTCACCGAGTCGGCGGTGACGCCCAGTTCGGCTGCGACGGCCTTTGCGGTGCCCAGCTGTTTGAGCAGGTAGTTGATGCGGGCCGGAAGGGTCTTGGGCGGTTCGCGGGTGAACGCTTCCCGGTCGGCGCGTTCGATCGCCTCGTCGATCTCTCCCACGGCGCTACTCTCCGTCGTCCAGGACGGCGTCGCCGCCCTTGATGTGGCGGGCGGGGTTGAGGCCTTGTTCCATCAGGTCGACCGCCCAGGCCAGGTCCTGGACGCCCTCGAGTTTCGCCAGGCCGGGGGTGGGGCCGAGGCGGAAGCCGCCGGGCTGGGGCTTGCCGGAGGCGCTGTAGGGCAGGAAGTCCAGCGGGCTGCGGCCGGGGGTGGGGTAGACGACGCAGTCGGACAGTACCGCCAGCGGGTAAAGGCCTGTCATCTTGGCCATGTTGGCCATTTTGCGGTGCATGTTGACCCGTGCTTTGGAGATGACCGCGGCACGGATGTCGGGGCGCCAGGTCGGGCGCTCCAGCGCCGGCCACCGTTCGCCCTGCTGGTAGTGGCGCCCTTGCGGGCGCTCGCGGAGCTTGCCGACGCCACCCTTGATGGTGGCCTTGATCGCCGCGAGGACCGCGGCCATGGCCGGGTCGGCCTGCTTGTGCCGCTCCATCGCCGAGAGGAACTCGTGGTCGGTGAGGTCTTTGGTGACGCCGAGGTCGGCGAGGGTGTCGACGTAGGCGGTCTTGAGCCGGTCGTGCCAGGGGTCCAGGTAGGCGCCCGTCTCCCTGCGCAGGTATGCCTCGATCGGAGCGACGTTGTAGCCGAGTTCCTGGGCGTAGGCGACGGTATGGGTCTGGTACCAGGCCGGACCCTGAGGCCGGATCCCGGACGGCGTGAACGGCGACGGGAGGCGCGGGTCCACCTCGATGTGGGACAGGTCCACGAACCAGCTGCCGGGAACCTTCGGGTTGAAGGGCGGGCTCACGAGGTGTTCGGGGCCGGACAGGCCCACTGTCAGGCGGGCCGCGGCCGCGAGGAACGCGGTGTTCAGGTCCAGGCCGACCGCGTACGGCAGCGTCGCCTCCTCGCCGGTGAGCAGGTCGACGTCACGCACCCACTGATATGCCTCCTCGTCCAGGAAGCCGCCGGTCCAGCCGGAGTTCACGACCACGGGGTGTTCGCCGGTGGCCTCTGGCGGCGCCGGGTCGACCGGCTCGGTGCCCAGGCTGCCGGGGTTGTGGCCGGGGACCCAGTTGCCGGTCGCGTGATCCTGAACGGCTCGGGTGGGCGGGCGCAGCGCGGTCATCAGTTCCAGCCCGGACACGGCCGTGCTGCCGCGCGGTGTGAGGACACGCAGCGCGTAGGTGCCCAGCACGCGGGCAATGTCGGCCGGTTCCATCTCGGCGACTCCCGGCCAGGAACGCGCGTCCAGCGCATCCCAGGAGAGGATCGCCAGTTGCACGCACTGCCGCTGGCCCGCCTGGGCGGGTCGGTAGATGCGGGCCCAGGGGCCGAAGCCTCGCTGGGTGAGACTCCATTTCGCCTTCGTCACCTGCTTGACCACTGGATGGTCGGCGGGCAGGCGCAGGGAGCGGCGCTGCTCGTGGCCCTCCAGGTGTTCGGGAAGGCCGAATTTCACCGCGGCGGCGGCGGTGAGCACGATCAGCGGGTCGGCGTCCTTGCCGTTGCGGTGCAGTTTTGCGGCGCCGAGCCCCGACTCCTTGAGCGTCCACTCCACCAGCTCCGGGATGGTGGTGGCGGGGCAGTGGAGCACGAGGCCTGCGCTCCCGTAGGCGGAGCCGTCGCTGTCCAGGACGGCGAGCGGGCCGTGCGGGAAGCGCGGGTCGGCGGCGGGCTCGGCCGCATTCGTCGCGTGCGAAGGTCGGGAGGACATCGCACGGCGGGAGTCCGGGCGCTTGAGGGGGGCCGGGGCGACAGGCGCCTTCGCCGGCGCGGTGGCTTCCGTCTCGGGCGTCTCGGGAGCGGGAGCCGGGTACGTCTTCGAAGCCGGCTCCGGTCGGGGCGCGGGCGGCGAGGCGGGTGCGGTCGCGGGCGTGCCGTGTACGGGGTGTTTTGCAGCCCAGCCGTTCAGCAGTCGCTGATACGCCTCCAGGCGGGGGGACTTCGGCTCGCTGCGGCCGTTCTCCCAGTTCTTGACCGACTGGGTTGTGGTTTTCAGCGCGGTCGCGAGGCGGGCCTGGGTGATTCCGGCGGCCTCACGCAGCCGGGCGCGTTCCGCTGGATGCGGGAGCTGTGGCTCCGCCTCCAACAGCGCGTCGACCGACGCGAACAGCTCTTCCTCCGATGCCATATGCCACTACCTCCACACCGGACACTAGCAAGGTGCTCACCCAGGCATTTAACCTCCTCCTTTAACCCGCCCCCAGAACATGCGGGGTGTCGCGACAAACTTCTCCGGACGCATTGTTCCGGACCGGCCTGCCCCTCCTTCTTGGGCACCGCAGTGTTCTTCAGCATGGTCTGATCCGCGGCTGGGTTCCCGTCGCTCGCCTCCGTCCGCGGCTCACCTTCGAGGAGGCGTGGATGGCATGGCGAGTTGAGCAGATTGACCCAAGCCTTCGACCCTCAAATGCACCCTTCTGCTGGTCGGTTGGCCTCCTAAAGTCGTAGTCATGACGACGAAGACGAATGAGACCGAGCAGACCCAGACCGCGGGCTTCACCCCGCTCCTCACCCGCGCGGCCGACGCCGAGACGACGCGGGACCCCAGCAGCGTCATGACACTGCTCGCTGACTCCGGCCACACCGGTGGGCGGCTCACCAGCTACCGGTCGACGTTCGCCGAAGGCGCGGTCGGAGCGCCCGCCCACCTGCACACCAAAGCGTCCGAGATGTTCTTCGTGATCGACGGGGCGCTCCAGGTACTGGTGGGCGAGGAGATCACCGTCCTGGAGGCGGGCGACCTCCTCGTCGTGCCGCCGCACACCCCGCACGCCTTCGCCGCGGCTCCCGGCAGGACAGCCGACGTCCTGTTCGTCTTCACCCCGGGCGCCGGCCGCTTCGACTACCTGCGCCTCCTCGGCCGGGTGATGCGCGGCGAGGCCGACCCGCAGGAGATCAAGGACTCCTCGGAGCGGTTCGACAACCACTACGTCGACAGCCCGGCATGGCGCGAGGCACTTGCCGCGCGCAGCTGAGGCCCGCCGGCGGCCCGGCGCCCCGAATAGGGGCGCCGGGCC
>NZ_JBEXDZ010000230.1:0-11167 GCF_040606085.1 Streptomyces sp. NPDC005485
CACGGCGCGCGAGCCGAAGGGGGGCTTCTGCGCCGCGGCCGGGGGCGCTCCCCGCAGGGCGGCCGGCGCCGGTGTCCTTGGCGCCGTCGCCACGGCGGCCCGAGCCGTTCGCACCGGTGCCCGCGGCGCCCGAGCTGTTGCCCGTGCCGTTGCCCGTGCCGGAGCGGCGGCCGGTGGTGCCGCGCTGCGCGGACGTACCCGCGCCGCGTCGGGCGCCGGTGCCGGTGCCTGTGCCGTTGCCGTTGCCGTTCCCGGCGGGCCTCGGGCGCGACCTGGGTCGCTGCTGCTTGGGCTGCTCGACGGGCTGCGGGACCTCGATCACCACGGGAACGCCGGAGGGCTCCCGGGCGCCGGTGATGCGGGACAGCTCCGTGTCGCTGGACTTGATCATGGCCGTACGCGGGCTGATGCCGGCGTCCGCCATGAGGCGGGACATCTCGCGCTTCTGCTCGGGCAGGACGAGGGTCACGACGCTGCCGGACTCACCGGCCCTGGCGGTGCGTCCGCCGCGGTGCAGGTAGTCCTTGTGGTCGGTGGGCGGGTCCACGTTGACGACCAGGTCCAGGTCGTCGATGTGGATGCCACGGGCCGCCACGTTGGTGGCGACCAGCGCGGTGACCTGGCCGTTCTTGAACTGGTCCAGGGTGCGGTTGCGCTGCGGCTGGCTGCGCCCGCCGTGCAGCGCGGAGGCCCGCACACCGCTCGCGAGCAGCCGCTTGGTGAAGCGGTCGGCGCCGCGCTTGGTGTCGACGAAGAGGATCACGCGGCCGTCGCGGGCGGCGATCCTGAGGGCCACGGCCTTCTTGTCGGTCTCGTCGGCGACGTGCAGCACATGGTGCTCCATGGTGGTCACCGCGCCCGCGGACGGGTCGACGGAGTGCACCACGGGGTCGGTCAGGAACATCCGCACGAGACGGTCGATGTTCTTGTCGAGCGTCGCCGAGAAGAGCAGTCGCTGACCACCGGGTTCGACCTGCTTGAGCAGCGCGGTGACCTGCGGCATGAAGCCCATGTCGGCCATCTGGTCGGCCTCGTCGAGGACGGTGATGGCGACCTGGTTCAGGACGCAGTCACCCCGCTCTATGAGGTCCTTCAGGCGGCCCGGAGTGGCCACGAGCACCTCGACGCCGCGGCGCAGCGAACCGGCCTGCCGGCCGATCGACATGCCGCCGACGGCGGTGGCGACCCTCAGGTTGACGGCGGTCGCGTACGGCGTGATCGCGTCGTCGACCTGCTGCGCGAGCTCGCGCGTGGGGACCAGGACCAGTGCGAGGGGCGCCTTGGACTCGGCGCGGCGGCCCGCGGTGCGCGCGAGCAGGGCGAGGCCGAACGCGAGGGTCTTGCCGGAGCCGGTGCGCCCGCGGCCGAGGACGTCGCGTCCGGCGAGGGAGTTCGGCAGGGTGGCGCCCTGGATCGGGAAGGGCTCGGTGACGCCCTGTGCCGCGAGGGTCTTCGTCAGGGCCGCCGGCATGTCCAGCGCGTCGAAGGACTCGACGGCGGGCAGGGCGGGAGTGATGGTCTCGGGCAGCGAGAACTCCTGCGGCGGGGCGGCCTTGCGGGCCGGGCCCTTGCCGCCGCTGCGGCCGGCGTTACGGCCCCCGCCGCGTCCGGCGCCGCCTGCGGAACCGGTCGGCTGGGCACTGCCGCGGGAGTTCGTCGGTCGCCTACGGGCGGGACGTTCGGATCGAGTCATGCTGGATCTGGATTTCCTTTCTGGACTTCCTGGACCCCACGGACAACTCTCCTGGACCCACGGACAGCACGGACAGCTCGGACAGACGCGAGCCGGGACCCGCACCCGAAGGTGCGGGTCCCGGCTCGGGAAAGCGCGTCCCGAAATCAGGCGGGAACGATGTTCTCCGCCTGCAGGCCCTTCTGGCCCTGCGTGACGTCGAAGGAGACCTTCTGGCCCTCCAGCAGCTCACGGAAGCCGGAGCTGGCGATGTTGGAGTAGTGGGCGAAGACGTCGGGACCGCCGCCGTCCTGCTCGATGAAGCCGAAGCCCTTTTCCGCGTTGAACCACTTCACGGTGCCAGTAGCCATGTCATTCTCCTGAATAGGTAGGGGCCCCAGTCCGGAGATGCACCGGTGTAACGCCGGAGATGCCGGTAAAACAAAACGCGCCTGCGGAGGATTCCGATCAGGCGCACAAAGTAAATGGGTACCAAAAACGTATCAATGAGACAGTAGCACACTGGCGGCACACCTCGCACGGCACGGGTGCCGCCGCCGGTCGACGACGGCACCCACCGCGCGGGACCTGCGGGGACTACGCCAGCGGCCCCGTCACCGTCTCCACCGAGGCGACGAGCGCGCCGGAGCGCACGAACGCGTCCGCCGCAGCCAGGTCGGGGGCGAGGAAGCGGTCCGGACCTGGGCCCTGGACGCCGGCCGCGCGGACCGCCTCGATGACCGCCTGCGACGCCGGGGCCGGGGCCAGCCCCTCGCGCAGCTCGATGCCGCGGGTGGCCGCGTACAGCTCGACCGCGATGATGCGGGTCAGGTTGTCGACGGCCGTGCGCAGCTTGCGCGCCGCCGACCAGCCCATCGAGACGTGGTCCTCCTGCATGGCGGAGGAGGGGATGGAGTCGGCCGACGCCGGTACGGCGAGCCGCTTCATCTCGCTCACCAGCGCGGCCTGCGTGTACTGGGCGATCATCAGGCCCGAGTCGACACCGGCGTCGTCGGCGAGGAAGGGCGGCAGTCCGTGCGACCGGTTCTTGTCGAGCAGCCGGTCGGTGCGGCGCTCGGCGATGGACCCCAGGTCGGCGGCGGCGATGGCGAGGAAGTCGAGGACGTAGGCGACCGGGGCGCCGTGGAAGTTGCCGTTGGACTCGACGCGGCCGTCGGGCAGGACGACCGGGTTGTCCACCGCGGAGGCCAGCTCGCGCTCGGCGACCAGGCGGGCGTGCGCCATGGTGTCGCGTCCGGCGCCCGCGACCTGCGGCGCGCAGCGCACGGAGTAGGCGTCCTGGACGCGCGGGGCGTCGTCCTGGTGGTGCCCGGTGAGCTGCGAGCCCTTGAGCACGGCCAGCATGTTGGCGGCACTGGCGCCCTGCCCGGGGTGCGGGCGGATGGCGTGCAGTTCGGGGGCGAGGACCTTGTCGGTGCCGAGCAGCGCTTCCATGGACAGGGCGGCGGTGATGTCGGCCGACTTGTAGAGGGAGTCGAGGTCCGCGAGGGCCATGACCAGCATGCCGAGCATGCCGTCGGTGCCGTTGAGGAGGGCGAGCCCCTCCTTCTCGCGCAGCTCGACGGGGGCGATGCCGTGCTCGGCGAGCAGCTCACCGGCGGGCCGTACGACTCCGTCGGGGCCCTCCGCGTCACCCTCACCCATCAGCGTCAGGGCGCAGTGGGAGAGCGGGGCGAGGTCGCCGGAGCAGCCGAGCGAGCCGTACTCGTGGACGACGGGGGTGATGCCCGCGTTGAGGATGTCGGCCATGGTCTGCGCGACCTCGGGCCGTACGCCCGTGTGTCCCGAGCAGACGGTCTTGAGCCGCAGGAACATCAGCGCGCGGACGACCTCGCGCTCCACGCGTGGGCCCATGCCGGCGGCGTGCGAACGGACGATGTTGCGCTGCAGCTGGGCACGCAGCTCCGGGCTGATGTGCCGGCTCGCGAGAGCGCCGAACCCGGTGGAGACGCCGTAGACGGGCTCCGGCTTGGCCGCCAGCGCGTCCACGATCTCGCGGGCCGCGGCGAGGGCCCGTGCCGCCTCGTCGGAGAGCTCGATCCGGGCGCCGTCGCGCGCCACGGCGAGAACGTCGGACGCGGTCACCCCGGACGTCCCCACCACCACAGTGTGCATATCCATATTCAGGAGCGTACGCAGTGAATTCGATGATGTCACTACTGGGTGGCGGGTTGACCCCTTACCGACACGCAGGAGGGGCGGGCGGGGTCAGCGGCGCCCCCGGAAGCGACGGCGCTCCCGTACGGCGTCCGGGGAGGGCGCGTCGGCCAGCCGTACGACGGGGTCGTCGGGGCCCTCGCGCCCGGCGACCACGGGTTTGTGGGCGTGCACGGCCTTCGCGCGGTACTGGGCCGCGTCGGCCAGCCGGAAGAGCCTGCGGCCCGAGCGCACCGGTCCGATCGGGTCCTCGGTCGAGGCGACCCCGCACGCCACGCCGTCGCCGAGCTCCAACTCGGCGGCGCGGCGGCACAGTTCATCGGCGATCCGGACCACCTCGTCCGCCGACGGACCCACCGCGAGCAGGCAGAACTCGTCACCGCCGAGCCGGGCGGCGAGGGCCCCCGGCAGCATCGCCCCGCACAACGACAGCACCGACCCGAACCGCTCCAGCAAGCGGTCGCCCACGGCGTGCCCCTGGGTGTCGTTGACCCGCTTGAGCCCGTTGAGATCGCAGACGACGAGACTCACGACAACCCCGTCCCGCCGATGCCGCTCGACCGCCTCGTCGAGCCGGACATCGACCGCCCGCCGGTTCGCGAGCCCGGTGAGGGCGTCGGTGAACGCCAGCCGCCGGGCCTCCTCCAGCCGCTCGGTCTGCGCGATCCCGGCGGCGACCACGGAGGCGAGGACGGTCGCGAAGTCGGCGTCGGCCCGGTCGAAGACGGGATCCTTGGCCGCACGGGCCACATACAGCTCGCCCCAGGCCCGGCCGTGCAGCACGATCGGGGCGACGACGCAGCAGCCGCGGCCGCGCCGTCGCAGCGCGGCGACCCGCTGATGGCAGTACCCGGCGCGCCCCTCCGCCGGGCCCTCCGCCGTCTCGACCCAGGCGTTGGGCTCGCCGCCGCCGGCCCAGCGCTCGTGCAGGAACTCGGTGATCTCCGGGAACTGGTGCACGGGGTACGCCTCCCCGTCGGGGAACTCCTCCTCGCCCGGCGCGCGTTCGCCGACGTTCACCAGGACCCGGAGCCGGCCGAGCTCGCGCTCCCACACCGAGAGCGCCGCGAAGTTCCCGGCGAGCGCCCGGCAGGCCCCGAGCGCCGCGGCCCGCCAGGACTCCCGCGGGGTGTGCGCCGCCGCCATCCCCTGCGCCAGCTCCACCACGGCCCTCAGCCGTCTGTCCTCACCCATCACTCCAGGTTAGGGATGTTTTAGGCGATTTGGGATGTTAGTGGTGCGAACAGGGGTACGGTCCCGCCCAGCGTCGTGCGCGTGCGGCTCCCTACTCCCCCGGCCACTCCGGCTTCCGCTTCTCGTTGAACGCGGCGACCCCCTCCGCCCGGTCCCCCGAGAAGGCGACGGACCGCCACGCCGCGTCCTCGACCTCCAGGCCAGCCCGGAGGTCGAGCCCGTGCCCCAGGCGCAGCGCACGCTTCGCGGCCCGCAGCCCCACCGGCGAGTTCGCCGCGATCCGGGCAGCCAGCGCAAGGGCCTCGGAACGGTCCTCCCCCGCCTCCACCAGCTCGTCCACGAGCCCCAACTCCCGCGCCTCGGCGGCCTCCAGCCGCCGCGCCGAGAAGATCAGCTCGGCCGCCCGGGCCGCCCCGACCCGCCTGGGCAGCAGCTGCGTACCGCCCCCGCCGGGAATGACCCCCACCGACACCTCGGGCAGCCCGACGACCGCCGTACGGTCGGCCACGATCAGGTCGCAGGAGAGCGCCAACTCGAAGCCGCCCCCGAGCGCGAAGCCGTGCACCGCGGCGACGGTCGGCATCGGCAGTTCCAGTACGCCGGTGTAGGCAGCACGCGCGACGGGGCGCTGCCGCACCAGGTCGGCGTCGCTGAAGGAGTTCCGCTCCTTCAGATCGGCTCCGACACAGAAGGCACGTTCATGCGTGGAGGTCAGCACGACCACCCGCACCTCCCGGTCGGCGGCGAGCGCCTCGCACGCGGCGGCGATGGAGCGCGCCATGTCCGTGGACACGGCGTTCATGGCCTTCGGCCGGTCGAGGGCGAGCTCCGCGACGTACCCATGCCGCCGTACGGCGACGAACTCCCCGAACCGCCGCTCGTCCCCTTGCTCCGCCATGACACCCTCCCGGTTAACGCAGGTTAACTACCGACCCCCCGATCATCGCAGCCACGCCCGCCGGACGAAACCCGTCCCCCCGCACCCGAACTCCCCGTTCGAGTGACACCGGCCCCAACTCCCCTCCCGCTCCCCCGAACGGCGCATAACCTGCGCACCGCTACAGCGCATGGCACCGGGGAGGGACGACCATGGCGGAAGCAGCAACGACGACGAAGCCAGAGACAGAAACAGAGCCACAAACAGCGACAGAGACAGCGGCAGAAACAGATCCGCGGCCACAAGCGGCGCCGTCCAGGACGGTCGGCCGGCACCGCAGGCCGCGCCCCCGCCGTGTCCTGTTCGCCGTCAGCGGGATGGCCCTGGCCGCCGGGGTCCTGAGCTTCGTACGGCTGACGCCCGAGTCGGTGCTCGGAGGCGGCGGCAGTGCGGAGGCGGAGCCGAGGGCGGCCGCTCCCGCGGACACGGCGGGCAACGCGGCGGTCACCGTCGAGGCCGTGCCGTCGGCGAGTCCCACGTCGACCGCCGTCATGGGCGGCGTGAGTGCGACACCCACGCCGGGCGTGAGCCTCGCCCCGATGTCCTCCGCGCCCTCCGCGTCGACGCTCGCGAGCCCCCCGGCGCGGGACGTCCCGGCCCCGGACGCCACCGGCATCCCCACGGCCCCGGCTCCCACGACCACGCCGTCCGCCGCTCCGAGGCCCCCGGCGACGACGGCCCCCGCCCCGCAGCCGACTCCGAGCGCCACCACGGGCAACGGAAACGGCAATGGCAACGGGACCCCGGCTCCGAAGGCCGACCCGCCGGGGCTGTGCGTCCCGATCGTGGGTCTGTGCGTCGACGGCCTTGCGCAGCCGGGCGGCCTCCTCGGGCGGTAGGGCCCAGGGGGCGTCAGCTCTCGTTGTCCCGGCGGGCCAGCAGCCATGGCTCGACCACGCCCAGGCCGCGGACAGGGCGCTGCCACATGGGCTGGAGGGCGAAGCGGTAGGCGGGCGGTTCCTCGCCCTCCTTCTCCGCGGCGACGGCGGCCTCGGCGGCCTCCGCCTCGGAGACAGGGGCGTCGCCGGTGCGGACCAGTTCCTCGGCGAAGGCGCCGTCGACGAGGACGGCGTCGCGTGGCGCTATCGAGGTGAGGCGCGAGGCCAGGTTCACGGTCGTACCGAAGACATCACCCATACGGGTGGTGACCGTGCCGAAGGCGATGCCGACGCGCAGCTCCGGCATCGTCTCGTCGTTCGCCATCGTCTCGATGAGGCGCAGGGCGATCTCGGCGGCCACACCCGCGTCGTCGGCGGCGTACAGCACCTCGTCGCCGAGGGTCTTGATGAGCCGGCCCCCGTGGGCCGCCACCAGGTCCGCGGCCGTCGTCTCGAAGGCCTCGACGAGCTCGCCGAGCTCCTCCTCCTCCATACGGCGGGTGAGGCGGGTGAAGCCCACCAGGTCGGCGAAGCCGACGGCCAGGCGCCGGTCGACCATCTCCTCGTCGTCGGCGGCCTGCACGACCCGGCCGGTCGCGGCGGCGAGCTGGCGCCGCCAGACGTAGACGAGGAACTCCTCCAGCTCGGGCAGGAGCAGCTCGATCAGGGGGTACGTCACCTCGGTGCGGGTCATCCCCGGCTCCGGAGGCTCGGTCAGGCCCTCCAGGAAGGAGTCGATCTGCCATTCGGCGAGGCGGGCGGTGGTCTGGCCGGTGGAGCGGGCCACCTGTACGGCCATGGCCTCGCTGAGCAGGCCCGCCTCGACAAGGCCCGCGAGACGGCGCAGCGCCAGTACGTCCGCCTCCGTCAGGGCCTTGGCCTGGCCGATGTCCGCGAATCCCATGGCCCGCCAGAAGCGGGACGCCAGTTCCATGGAGACGCCTGCGCTGCGGGCCGCCTGGAAGGGGGTGTAGCGGCGTTCGGCGCCGAGGATGAGCTGTTCGAGGCGGAGGGCGAGGGGGTCCTCGCCGGGGTCGGGTTCGCCGGGGGCGTCCACGCGGGCCTGTGCGTCCATCCGGGGCTGGGCGTCCGTCCACCCGTTCGGGTCGGTCCGGCTTGGGGACGCCTCGGTGACCGGGCCGGCGGTACGGCCCGGCTCGGCGTCGGGAGCGGGGTGCGCACCCGTGCCGGAGCCCGTGTCGTCGACGGTCACGCCTGCTGCCCTTCCGATCTGCCGCGGTCAGGATCGACCGCGGTCAACTCTACGACAGGTGTGCTCTGGCTCACTCCTGCGCGGGGCGGGTAGGGGCGGAAGGGGCACTCCGTAGGGCTACTCCGCCGCCCGCAGATGCACGATGTCCCCCGCCCCCACCGGTTCCTGCACGCCTTCCGCCGTGGCCAGCACCAGCCGCCCGTCCCCGTCGACGGCGACCGCCTCCCCGGTGATCGACCGCTCGCCGGGCAGCTCCGCCCGCACCACGCGGCCGAGCGTCGCGCACCCCGCGGCGTACGCCTCCTGAAGCCCACTGGCGACAGGGTCGCCCCCGGCTTCGCGCCACTTGCCGTACCACTCCTCCAGGGAGCGGAGCACGGTGCGCAGAACGGTGTCACGATCCGTGGTCGCGGCCCCCGCGAGGGCGAGGGACGCGGCCCCGGGGACGGGCAGCTCGTCCTCCCGGAGGGTGACGTTGATGCCGATGCCGATGACGACCGCGTCGTCGCCGGCGCGCTCGGCGAGGATGCCGCCGGTCTTGCGTTCCTCGCCGTTCACGGTGACGAGGAGGTCGTTGGGCCACTTGAGTGCCGTGTCCACGCCGGCCGCGCGGGAGAGCCCGGCGGCGACGGCGACGCCGGTGAGCAGCGGGAGCCAGCCCCAGCGCGGGACGGGCACGTCGGCGGGCTTCAGCAGGACGGAGAAGAAGAGGCCCGAGCGGGCCGGGGCCGACCACTGGCGGTCCAGGCGGCCGCGCCCGGCGCTCTGCTCCTCGGCGACGAGGACGGCGCCCTCGGACGCCTTCCCCGCTGCGGCCTGGGCGACCAGGTCCGAGTTGGTGGACCCGGTGCGCTCCACCACCTCGATGTCGCACCACAGGCTCCCGTGCCCGCCTTCGCGCACCAGTGCCCTGCGCAGAGCGGCACCATTGAGGGGAGGACGGTCCAGATCGGACCACCGGTTGCCGTTGGGCTTGTCGTTCGCGTCTGAGGCATCTCGCGGCGTCATGCAACCCACCCTAGGTGTGGTAAACGCCGCACTGCCGAACCGTATCGACGCCACTACCCTACGAGTCAGTAGCAAACCCCTGACACGCATCCCCGAGCACGACCCTCAGCACATCCCCCAGTACCTCCCCAGCACGTCACCCTCACGTCCCCTTTGAGCAGGCAGGGAGCCGCATCCCGATGTCCGAGCCGGAAGACCCGCAGCAGATCGACATCCACACCACCGCGGGCAAGCTCGCGGACTTGCAGCGCCGCATCCAGGAAGCGACGCATGCCGGCTCGGAGCGGGCCGTGGAAAAGCAGCACGCCAAGGGCAAGTTGACGGCCCGTGAGCGGATAGAGCTGCTGCTCGACGAGGAGTCGTTCGTCGAGTTGGACGAGTTCGCACAGCACCGCTCGACCGACTTCGGCATGGAGAACAACCGCCCGTACGGGGACGGGGTCGTCACCGGTTACGGAACCGTCGACGGCCGGCCTGTCGCCGTGTTCTCCCAGGACTTCACCGTCTTCGGCGGCGCCCTCGGAGAGGTCTTCGGCCAGAAGATCATGAAGGTGATGGACTTCGCCCTGAAGACGGGCTGTCCGGTCATCGGCATCAACGACTCCGGCGGTGCCCGTATCCAGGAGGGCGTCAGCGCCCTCGGCATGTACGGCGAGATCTTCCGCCGCAACACCCACGCGAGCGGAGTCATCCCGCAGATCTCGCTGGTCGTCGGCCCGTGCGCCGGCGGCGCGGTCTACTCCCCCGCGATCACCGACTTCACGATCATGGTCGACCAGACGTCGCACATGTTCATCACAGGACCGGACGTCATCAAGACGGTCACCGGCGAGGACGTCGGCTTCGAGGAGCTGGGCGGCGCCCGCACGCACAACGCGGTCTCCGGGGTGGCCCACCACATGGCGGGCGACGAGAAGGACGCCATCGAGTACGTCAAGCAGCTGCTGTCGTACCTGCCGTCCAACAACCTGTCCGAGGCCCCGGTCTTCCCCGAGGAGGCGGACCTCGCCCTCACCGACGAGGACCGCGAGCTGGACACGACCGTGCCGGACAGCGCGAACCAGCCGTACGACATGCACACGGTGATCGAACATGTCCTGGACGACGCCGAGTTCTTCGAGACGCAGCCGCTGTTCGCGCCGAACATCCTCACCGGTTTCGGCCGGGTGGAGGGCCGTCCGGTGGGCATCGTCGCCAACCAGCCGATGCAGTTCGCGGGCTGCCTCGACATCGACGCGAGCGAGAAGGCCGCGCGTTTCGTGCGCACGTGCGACGCCTTCAACGTGCCGGTCCTGACCTTCGTCGACGTCCCCGGGTTCCTGCCCGGCGTCGACCAGGAGCACACCGGCATCATCCGCCGCGGCGCCAAGCTGATCTACGCCTACGCCGAGGCGACCGTTCCGCTGATCACGGTGATCACCCGCAAGGCCTTCGGCGGCGCCTACGACGTCATGGGCTCCAAGCACCTGGGCGCGGACCTCAACCTCGCCTGGCCCACCGCCCAGATCGCGGTGATGGGCGCCCAGGGCGCGGTGAACATCCTGCACCGGCGCACCATCGCCGCCGCCGCTCCGGAGGACCAGGAGGCCACCCGGGCCCGCCTGATCCAGGAGTACGAGGACACGCTGCTCAACCCGTACACGGCGGCCGAGCGCGGCTACATCGACGGCGTGATCATGCCGTCCGACACCCGCGCCCATGTCGTGCGCGGGCTGCGTCAGCTGCGCACCAAGCGGGAATCCCTGCCCCCGAAGAAGCACGGCAACATCCCCCTCTAAGGAGCCGCTGTGACGATCAAGGTTGTACGGGGCAATCCGACCCCTGAGGAGCTGGCCGCCGCACTGGCGGTGGTCCGCGTCCGCGCCGCGGCGGCGTCCGGCGAGCCGTCCGGCGCGTCCCGCGAGCCGGACGCCTGGGCGGATCCGGCACGGCTGGCCCTGAGCCGGCTGCCCGCGCCGGGTCCCACGTCCTGGGGCCGCACGTACTGGCCCAACTAGGGGGTGTTTTGAAAGTCCTGTGCGGTGCCCGCGGTGTTCGGTGCGTGCCCTCGGCGTGCCGGACGAAGGCCCTCGTACTGGACGTACTTG
>NZ_JBEXDZ010000231.1:0-11165 GCF_040606085.1 Streptomyces sp. NPDC005485
GGGCGATACTGGGTTCGAACCAGTGACCTCTTCGGTGTGAACGAAGCGCTCTCCCGCTGAGCTAATCGCCCGGGCGCAGGAAGAACATTACCCCAAGTCAGAGGGTGCGTTCGACCAGCGCGAAGGGCCGGCGGAGGGGGTCCTCACTCCTTGATGTTCCAGGGCATGGCGAAGCCGAACTTCCAGACGTAGACGCCCATGAGAGCCGCGATGATCACGAGGCCGATGGTCGTGAGAATGATGTTGCGGCGCCGCACCCGGGGGTCGAGCGCCCGCTGGGTCGCCTCGGTGACCTTGCGTTTCGTCCAGCGGAGCACGAGCTGGGCCCAGACGAACTCGGTGGCCCAGATCGCCATGCCGCCGAAGATCACCAGCCAGCCGGGGCCGGGCAGCGGCAGCATGATCACGCCCGCGGCCACGACCGCGAGGCCCACGACGAAAACGCCCACCTGCCAGCTCAGATGCAGAGCGCGGCTCGCCTTGATGAATTCCGGCGCCCGCGAACCGAGCCCGCGTTCGGTGTTCGTCCTGTCAGAACCCACAGCGTTTGTCCCGTCGGACCCCAAGGTGTTCGTCCCATCCGAAGCCACGGCGACCTCGCCGGGCTCGTCACTCCCCGTATTCATACGACCAAACCCTACCCGAGAGAAACCAGTCACCGGAATGGCCCTATCCGACGAACGCACTCTCGGCCGGATGAGCTACCTAAAGACACGCAAAACACTCAGAGGGGTTTACAACGGCACCGTAGGTGGCATGTCGATTTCGCCGACGTGCGAATCCCCGAGCGCACACTGAGCGAAAGGCCCTGGCGCTTATGAACACCACGGTCAGCTGCGAGCTGCACCTGCGCCTCGTTGTGTCGAGCGAGTCCTCACTGCCTGTTCCCGCAGGACTGCGGTATGACACGGCCGATCCCTACGCCGTGCACGCCACCTTCCACACCGGAGCCGAGGAAACCGTCGAGTGGGTGTTCGCCCGCGACCTCCTCGCCGAGGGCCTGCACCGGCCCACCGGTACCGGCGACGTCCGAGTCTGGCCGTCCCGGAGCCACGGCCAGGGCGTCGTATGCATCGCCCTGAGCTCCCCGGAGGGCGAAGCCCTGCTCGAGGCCCCTGCGCGGGCCCTGGAGTCCTTCCTGAAGCGAACGGACGCCGCCGTGCCACCCGGCACGGAACACCGGCACTTCGATCTCGACACCGAGCTCTCCCACATCCTCGCCGAGAGCTAGCGAGGTACCTCAGAGCCGCCCGGCGCCGTCCACTCGGGGAGACGGCTCGGGCTCAGACAACCGCATAGGGCACGCATCGGCGCCGTCGCCGCGGACTTCCGCGGAGGCGGCGCCGGTGTGTGCGGCCGTGCCGGGCCCTGAAGTGTCAGCGCCTGCCACCTGGCCGGAGGCGGCCCCTGCCCAGCGGACTGCCGGTCCTCCGGCCCGGGGAAACCACTACCATCGGCCAACATCGGCGGGCGCCCGCCCGACCCCCCAGGCCAGGGAGCGAAACGTGCTGATCACCCACGACACCCGGTGCGCCCTAGACGCCGTGGTGGATCTGGTGAACACCGTGCCGGAGGACAACACGACGGACGGGCTCGCGGATGTGGCGTCCCTCGCGGATTTCGTACGTACGCATGACTTCAGTGACGTCGGGGTGCTGGCGGAGCGTGATCTCGCGGCCGTACGGAAGGTCCGCGGCCTGTTCGCCGAGGTCTTCGCCGCCTCCGACGCCCGCGCGGCCGCCGGGCTGATCAACGAGCTGGTCGCAGCGGCCGGGACCACACCGCGCCTCACCGACCACGACGGTTACGACTGGCATGTGCACTACTTCGCGCCCGGCGCCTCCGTCGCCGATCACCTCGCGGCCGACTGCGGGATGGCGCTGGCCTTCTTCGTGGTGGCCGGGGAGCAGGAGCGCCTGCGGCGCTGCGAGGCCCCCGACTGCCGGCGCGCCTTCGTCGACCTCTCCCGCAACAGGTCGCGCCGCTACTGCGACAGCCGTACCTGCGGAAACCGGTTGCACGTGGCCGCCTACCGGGCGCGACGCAAGGAAGCGGCGGGCTGAAGCCGGCGTACGACCGCCCGGCTCGTGGGGGTGTCGACGAAACCCTCGGCGGGTGGCGCCGGGGGGTTCGCGTACGTCTCAGAGCAGCAGCAGGTCGTGCAGCGAAGCCATGAGCAGCAGACAGCCGATCACCGCAAGGAAGATCATCAGCGGTGGCTGGGAAAGGGCGAAGAGACAACCCCGCGGCTCCTCTGGAGGGGCGGCGGTGTCGCTCTGTGTTGTGTCCAGCATCTCGCGGCGATGATGACGCAGGGAGTACCCCGTAGGCGATCAACACGCGCGGAATGACGGGGAGTTCGCCAATATCCGTGAAGAGCGGGATCAGACGTGATCGCTTGCGCGCGCTCACCCGACGCTCTGTGTCGTTTCAGTGCGTCGCGTCAGAGCATCGCTTCAGTCCGTGGCGTCGGATCGTCTCGACCGTCCGTGGCGTCGGATCATCTCGCCGGTCCGTCGGGTCAGACCGTATCGACCGTCCGTAGCGTCAGACCATCTTGATCTCGACCGTCCGTCGCGCGGTCGTCCTCGCCGTCAGATGCCGTGCTTCTTCAGGATGGCTTCGATGTCGGTGAAGTCGTCCCCGGACTGGGCGGGGCGGGGTGACGCGGCGGGCCGGGTCGCCGGGCGGGCGGACTGCCCCAGCGAGGGCGCGGAGGCCGCGGGGGCCACCGCCTCGCGCTGAGCCGCCTTCGCCGCCCTGCGTTCCTTGCGTGTGCCACCGCTGCGCCGCTCCACGGCCCTCGTGGTCATGAACAGCAGCCAGGCTCCGCCGAGCAGGACGAAGCCCGCCCACGCGGTCGGGCTGAACGCTGTGTCGGCTGCCCAGCCGACCACCCCGGTCATGACCAGGCCTACCGGCACGAGCGAGTAGGCGGCGATGCGGGCCGCCGCGAGGAAGCGCTTGCGGTAGGCCGTGACCACGGCAATGCCCAGGCCGGCCGCGGAGGCGGCGGAACAGACGGTCTCGGCAATCATCCGGTCCTCCAGGCAGGGCTCGGTCGGGCAGCGGGTCGGTTCGTCCCTTCCATCCTGCACCGCGCCCCGCCCCGTGTGCCATGCCCCGGGCGGACCTCAGGGACATCTCCGGGTCGGACTCCTCCCCAGGTGCCGGTCGGCGGCAGCCAAAGCGCGGCGGCCGCGATCCCGGTTGGGGTACCCGCGCCCCGGCTGGGAGACTGGTACCCATGAACGACTCCTCCCCCGCGCGCCCGGCCGCACCCGTTCTGGACGTCTGGTGCGAGCTCCAGTGCCCGGACTGCCGCAGCGCACTCGACGACCTCCGCGCCCTGCGCGCCCGCTACGGCGACCGGCTGGAACTGCGGCTGCGGCACTTCCCGCTGGAGAAGCACAAGCACGCCTTCGCCGCTGCGCAGGCCGCCGAGGAGGCCACCGAGCAGGGGAAGGCCTGGCCGTACGTCGAGGCGGTGCTCGGCCGCGTGGAGGAGCTGGACCGCGAGGGAGAGCCCTTTCTGGTCGAGGTGGCCCGTGAACTCGGCCTGGACGCCGAGGAGTTCGACACGGCCCTGATCGACGGCAGGCACATCCTGATCGTCGACGCCGACCAGGCCGAGGGCAAGGCCATCGGCGTGACCGGCACACCGACGTACGTCATCGGCGGTGAGCGGCTGGACGGCGGCAAGAGTCAGCAAGGGCTGCGCGAGCGCATCGAGGAGATCGCCGACCGCCTGCTCGCCGAAGCCGACCGGAAAGCCTGAGCCGTACCGCCGTACCGCCGTACCGCCGTACCGCCGTACCGCCGTACCGCCGTACCGCAGTTCGCCCCGCCGTACCGCAGTTCGCCCCGCCGTCGCCGACGACGGCGTCAGAGCAGCGACTTGTACAGGTGATGCGTGGTGGTCTCGTAGCCGAGCGACTCGTAGAGCCGCTCGGCCGGGGTGTTGCCCGAAAAGACGTTGAGGCCGATGCGGTTCCTGCCCTCGGTCACCGCCTGCGCCTCCGCGAGCAGCATCAGCGCGCGGCCGTGGCCCCGGCCGCGGAACGACGCGTCGGCCTCGACGTCGAAGACGAAGGCCCGTTCGTCTTCGAGCGCCACCCAGAGGGTGCCCACCGCCGTCCCTTCGTGCTCCAGGACGCTGAACAGCATGTTCTCCGTGGCCCTGCCGCGCGGCAGCAGTTCGTCGTGGTCTCGCTGCGACTTCGCGTGCGCCTCGGCCGCGGGCACACCCCGCGCGATGGCGTCCTGCGCGTAGGTCTCCCTGCCGTGCGCCTCCCAGGGCACGAACTCGGCCTCCGTCATGGGACGCCCGACGCTGCCGGCCGGCAGCGCGGGAGGTACCGCCCCGAGCGCCTTCTCCATCCAGCGACTGCGCAGGACGTAACCGAGTGCCGTGGAGAGCGCGAGCGCGGCCGCGGCCTCGGCCGGAAGCGACATCTCGATCCGCTCGCAGCCCCAGCCGCGCGCCACTTCCTCGGCGGCCAGCGCGGCGACGGTGCCCCGGCCGCGCCCCCGGTCCGGCTCCTCGATGCGGATGTCCCGGATCACCGCCACGGACGGCCCGAGGACCGGGCGCGTGGCGAGGTGTATCGCGCCGACGGGGCGACTGTTCACGCACACCTGGTAGTGGCGTGAACGCGTTCCGTCGGCGGCGTGCTGGAGCGGCTCGGTCGGCCGCAGGGTGGTGGTCATCAGGGGTGTTGTACCCGCCCGGCGGCCTGCCGTCATCCGGATTTCCCGCGGATCCGATCCACCGAGCCCTACGGGATTCCGGTGTTCTACGGGTTCTACGGGTTCTACGAGTACTACGGGTTCTACGGGTTCTACGGGTCGAGGTCGTCCCCGCTGCGCTCGTCGAAGATCCGCATGGCCTTGGCGGTCACCGGGCCGGGCGCGCCCGGGAGTGCGCGACCGTCGACGCGGTGCACGCCCTGCACATCGCGCAGTGTGGACGTCAGGAAGACCTCGTCGGCACGCTCGAGGACGTCCAGCGGCAGGTCGGTCTCCTTGGCGCCCGTCCACTCGACGGCGAGTGCGCGCGTGATGCCCGCGAGGCAGCCGGAGGCGACGGGCGGGGTGTGGATCTCCCCGTCGAGGACGACGAAGACGTTCGACCCCGTGCCCTCGCACAGCTGCCCGACCGTGTTCGCGAACAGCGCCTCGGTGGCGCCCTGTTCGCGGGCACGGGCGAGGGCGACGACGTTCTCGGCGTACGAGGTGGTCTTGAGGCCGGTGAGGGCACTGCGCTCGTTGCGGGTCCACGGCACGGTGATCACGGCAGTGGAGTCGGGGCGCCGGGCGGACTCTCCGAGGGCGACGACGAGCGTCGGGCCGTGCTCGCCGCGGTCGGAGCCGAGCGGGCCGTGGCCGCCGGTGAAGGTGATCCGCAGCCGGCCCAGCGGCACGGGGTTGGCCTCCAGAACGGCGGCGCAGGCGCGGCGCACCTCGTCGGCGTCGGGCTCGGGCAGCCCGAGGCCGTGCGCGGAGCGGGCCAGCCGGTCGAGGTGCCGGGTCAGCGCGAACGGCCGCCCGTGGACCGCCTTCACGGTCTCGAAGATGCCGTCGCCCACGGTCAGCCCGTGGTCGAAGACGGAGACGCGGGCGGTCTCGATGTCCTGCAGCCCGCCGTCGAGCCAGACCTTCACTGCGTTTCACCTCGCGAGAGAGTGCCGGACGCTTCGTCCGACATGTCCTTTCGGCCGGGGGTCCAGCCCTCGGCGGAGCCGCCGGTGGACAGGGCGTCCCCCGGGAGGGCACCGGACGTGCGGTGCCCGTCGGCTGCCTCGTACGCACCCGACGCTACCGCGAGCAGCCGCGCCGCCTTCAGCTCGGTCTCCCGCCACTCCCCCTCGGGGTCGGAGCCCCAGGTGATGCCGGCTCCCGTACCGAAGCGCAGGACGCCCTCCGCCCGGTCGATCCAGAAGGTACGGATGCCGACGGCCAGCTCACCGGTTCCGCGGTCGGCGTCGACCCAGCCGATGCCGCCGCAGTACGGGCCGCGGGGAGCCGTCTCCAGCTCCGCGATGATCCGCAGGGCGCTGGACTTCGGGGCGCCGGTGACGGACCCGGGCGGGAAGGCCGCGTCGAGGAGCTCCGGCCAGCCCGCGTCGGCGCGGAGTTCGCCGCGGACCGTGGAGACGAGGTGGACCAGTCCCGGGTGCTTCTCGACCACGCACAGGTCGGGCACGCTGACGCTGCCGGTGGCGCAGACCCGCCCGATGTCGTTGCGGACGAGGTCCACGATCATCACGTTCTCGGCGTAGTCCTTGTCCAGCAGGTCCGCCTCGGTCCGGCCGGTGCCCTTGATCGGGCCGGACTCGACGACGCGGCCGTCGACCCGCAGGAAGAGTTCGGGAGAGGCGGTGGCCGTCTCGACGCCGTGCCCGGGCAGGCGAATCGTTCCGGCATACGGTGCCGGGTTGCCGCGGGCCAGCAGTGCGGTGAGGGCGTCCACGTCGGCGTCGGGCGCCACGGGTGCGGTCAGCACCCGGCAAAGGTTCGCCTGGTAGACCTCGCCGGCCGCGATGTGCTCGCGGATACGGCGTACGCCCGCGGTGTACGCGGCGCGGTCGAGGGACGACTTCCAGTCATCGACGGCGGGCCCCCGCCACCTCCCGGGCACCGGGGCGGGCACCGGCTCCCGCCGTACGTCCTGGAAGCGTGCGCACGTCAGACGGCCCTCGAAGTCGGCGGCAACGGCCCAGAAGCCGGTGGAGTCCAGGGCCGCGGGATCGCTGGTGACATCGATGAGGCCGGTGGCGACGAGGCCGCCGAAACGGGCGAGAGGAGGGAGGTCGAGCACGCAGTCGAGTCTAGGGCGGGTGACCTGCGGGTGCCCTGACCATGTCGTTCGGTGGACGCACCGCAGCACGCTGCACAAACGCGTTTTTGTACTGGCCCCGGAATCCGCTAGAGTTCAACACGTCGCCGCGACGCGCAAGCGGAACGGAACCGACAAGCGGACGTAGCTCAGTTGGTAGAGCGCAACCTTGCCAAGGTTGAGGTCGCCAGTTCGAACCTGGTCGTCCGCTCGCAGGAAGTGGGGGATCTTCCCGAACCCCTACGCTCCTGGTGGAGTGGCCGAGAGGCGAGGCAACGGCCTGCAAAGCCGTCTACACGGGTTCAAATCCCGTCTCCACCTCCAAGGACGATTAGCTCAGCGGGAGAGCGCTTCCCTGACACGGAAGAGGTCACTGGTTCAATCCCAGTATCGTCCACTGGATCTTCCAGCCAGTACGGCAGATCCGAGCCCGCGCGATTAGCTCAGCGGGAGAGCGCTTCCCTGACACGGAAGAGGTCACTGGTTCAATCCCAGTATCGCGCACGCAATACAGCAGTGAGCGTGGCTCAGGCCGCGTGACCTGCGCGATTAGCTCAGCGGGAGAGCGCTTCCCTGACACGGAAGAGGTCACTGGTTCAATCCCAGTATCGCGCACCCACCGAAGCCCCCGGCCGTCTCGTACGGTCGGGGGCTTCGTCGTGCGTCGGCCCGAAGACACGGAGAAGGGCTCCCCCCTTTGTTCGGGAGGAGCCCTCGGCTCAGGACGAGAAGAGCATGTGGCCGAAGCTCTTGTGGCGCTGGTGGCCGCCGTGTCCGCCGTAGTGGCCGCCGCCGTGTCCGCCGTGCTGCGGGGCGCCCCAGGCGGGCGCGGGAGCGGAGGGGTAGGCCTGCGGGGCCTGGGGCGGCGGCGCGGGCTGCGACCACTGGGACTCCACCCGGGTCAGCGCCTCCAGCTCGCCGTAGTCGAGAAAGATTCCGCGGCAGCCGCTGCACTGCTCGATCTGGACGCCATTGCGGTTGTACGTGTGCATCGGCGCATGGCACTTCGGACACTGCATGCTCGGCTCAACTCCTCGCCGGTCGGTACTGCTTCCGCCAGGACAGACTCCACCTGGCCTCGGTCGGTTGCACCCTACGTCGCATTGCCCCGGGCCAACTCCGCCGGGAGGGCAGCCATTCGGTCGCAGGCGTCCACCACGGCCTGCTCCACCTCGTCCAACGGGCGGCCGGCCGCGACGGACTTGGCGATCGCCAGGGCCGCGGTCTGCACCGTGAGCGCGCGGGCGGCGACATCGAGGGCGGGCCACGGGTCCCCGTCGGCGGGCACGGCGGGGCCGCCCTGCCGCCGGTAGGCGGTCAGGAAGCGGGTCCAGTCGTCGGGCGGGAGCAGGCCGCAGGCGTACCAGGCCGCGGGGCGGGCCAGGTCCCAGCCGGGGACGCCCACGCCCAGGTCGTCCACGTCGATGAGCAGCCAGGCCCCGGCCGGCTCGGGCCGGCGTACGAGCTGGCCGAGGTGGAGGTCGCCGTGGCACAGGGCCGCGGACGCGTCGGGCATCGGAGCCTCGGCGCGGGCCCAGGCGGGCAGGTCGGCCCAGGCGCGCAGCACCGGGTCGGCACCGGAGTGCGGCCCCGCCGCCCGCAGCCGGGCGATCGCCCGGGCCGCCTTCAGGGGCCCCCGCATCGGCGGCAGCCCCCGCGGCACGGGCGCCCGGTGCAGACGGGCCAGCAGACCGCCCGCGGCCTCCCAGGGCGCCGCCTCGGGATGTTCGGGGTCGACGGGAACGCCGTACGGCCAGAAGGTCACCAGCCGTCCGTGCAGTTCGACGGGCTCGGGGCGCAGCGGGGGCAGAAGGACTCCGGACAGCTCCGGGTGCGCGGCGACGGCCAGCCGCTGGGAGAGTTCCCCGGCGTCCGTGCCGGGACCGTGGGCCTTGGCGACGGTCCCGTCATGCCGTACGACAGTGCCGTCCGGCCTGTCGGCAAGAACCCCGTCGGCGTGCGTGCAGGCAGTGGCCGCCGGATGGGCTGCCACGCGCACCTTGGCGGCCAGCGCAGGCAACAGCACATCTGCGGTCACGGCTCCCCCTCGTCAAGTTCCCCGCGAGCCTACGCACCCCGCCCCGCACCAAAAAATCCCCCCACGCACCCCAACGATCAATTGAGCAACCACAACGGCGAGCAATTTGGTCCGCGAGAGCGGCGCCGGTTCAGGCGCAAAGATCGCCCGCGAAAGCGGCGCCGGTTCAGGCGCAAGGGGGCGTGCAAAACACGGCAATGCCCGCGCAGCTCCCCAGCTGCGCGGGCATTTTTTGCCGTCCGCCGCACCCCCGTCCCCACGGGGTTTCATGGCCGGATGTCCCCGCCCGGACCGCTCTTCCGGGCCTGGGGCGCCGCTCAGCGCCCCAGCATCACGCCCACGGACGACGCTTGTGTGACCACTGCGTCCCAGCCGCCGAAGACGACTACGAGCAGGGCCGCCAGGGGGAGGACCATCGCGGTCGCCACCAGTGGGTGGCGGGGGCCCTGGCTCGCGCGGCGGGTGCCGAACGCGACGGTGTACGCCTTGCGTCCCTGCGTGCGGATCACTGTCCGCGGTGCCGTGTGAGCCATGGTCCCTCTCCTGGCGAGCGGCTCCGGGGAGCCGCTCAGCTTCTGTTGTGGTCGGCAGCGGCGGGTGTCTGACCTCGGGGGACGAGTGCTGCACCCGCCGCTTGACCTCAAATGTAGGGGCGCGGCGAACCTGGGTCGTCATGCCCTCGTACCGCTTGCCTGGCCTCCCGGAGGATGAGCTATGACCTGCGATGTACTCCCCTGGGTGGAGATGGAGACCTAGGTCTCAGGGTCTTCCCGGAAGGGGCGTCCGGTGTGCCCCGACTGTTCCGAGCTGTCCTCCCTGGGGATCGGTTGCTCGACCAGCGCCAGCACTCGGGTCGCCATGAAGCGGGCGGTGCGCACCACTGATCCGCTTCGGGTGACTTCGCTCACTTCCACCACACCTCGGCGGACCGCCGTCTCCACCCGGCGGCCCGCCCTGCTCGCCACCACCTCGTAGGTACGTGTCGTGTCACCGGCGTCCACGACTATCTCCACACGGTCACCCTTCACGGGTTCAATCCCCCTTCTGCGACGGGTGGTTGGGAGCACAGGCAGCGCAAAACCGTCCTGTTCACAGGCTCCCTGACCACCTTTCAAGTTTCCCACCCGGCACTGACAATCGATCGGGACGAGAGGGCGCGGCCTATGCACGCCGCCAGCCGCGGAAACGTAAGCTGTGGCTCGTCAAACGGACCGGGCAGCGGGGATGGACATGGCGATGATGCGCCTGAGGCGCGAGGACCCGCGTGTCGTCGGCTCGTTCAGGCTTCACAGGCGACTCGGCGCGGGTGGGATGGGCGTGGTCTACCTGGGCTCCGACCGTCGTGGCCAGCGGGTCGCCCTGAAGGTGATCAGGCCGGATCTGGCGGAGGATCAGGAGTTCCGGTCGCGGTTCGCGCGCGAGGTCTCGGCGGCCCGGCGGATCAGGGGCGGGTGCACGGCGCGGCTGGTGGCCGCGGATCTGGACGCGGACCGTCCGTGGTTCGCCACGCAGTACGTTCCCGGGCCCTCCCTGCACGACAAGGTCGCCGAGGAGGGACCCCTGTCGGCAGCCGATGTCGCCGCCGTGGGGGCCGCCCTCTCCGAGGGGCTCGTCGCCGTGCACGAGGCCGGTGTCGTGCACCGTGACCTCAAGCCGTCCAACATCCTGCTGTCCCCGAAGGGGCCGCGGATCATCGACTTCGGCATCGCCTGGGCGACCGGGGCGTCCACGCTCACGCACGTGGGTACGGCCGTCGGGTCGCCGGGGTTCCTCGCACCCGAGCAGGTCCGCGGGGCCACCGTCACCCCGGCCACGGACGTCTTCTCGCTCGGTGCCACGCTCGCGTACGCGGCGACCTCCGACTCGCCCTTCGGGCACGGCAGTTCCGAAGTGATGCTGTACCGGGTGGTGCACGAGGAGCCGCATCTGCAGGACGTGCCCGACGCGCTCGCGCCCCTCGTCCGCGCCTGTCTCGCCAAGGACCCCGAGGAGCGGCCGAGCACGCTCCAACTGTCGCTGCGGCTCAAGGAGATCGCGGCCCGCGAGGCGCAGGGCATCACGGAGGCCCGGCCGCCGGCGCAGCGCAACGATCCGGACCGGCCCTCGGGACGGCTGGCCGAGCAGTACGCGGAGCAGCGCACCCAGCGGCGTCCCCAGGGCACTCCCCCGCCGCGGACCGGCAGTACGGGCACCGGCCCGCGGTCCGGCGCCCGTCCGGCGCCCGCGCGGAACACCACGCGGTCGGGCAACCGGCCCGCGCCGCGCAGTGGCACGGGGCGTTCGGCGCCG
>NZ_JBEXDZ010000232.1:0-11072 GCF_040606085.1 Streptomyces sp. NPDC005485
AGGGCGTCGCCCTTCCCGGCCGCGCGCCGGAAGCCACATCGGCACTGAACGGATGACCTACTTGGCCCACGGGTCCCGCAGGATGATGTCCGCCGGCGGCGGCGCCACCGCACAGCCGGATAGCATCCGCTCACCCTTCTGCGCACTCGCCACCCGGTCATGTGCCCGCCGTGCCCGTTGACGATCAGGATGCGTGAGAATCCCGCCCGGATCACGGAGCGGCAGGAAGTCGTCGACACCGGTGGGCAGATGAGGGCCGTGCCTAGAGGTGGTCGGCGTCGACCACGGCCTGGGCGAAGACGGTGGGCGCCTCCTGCGGCAGGTTGTGGCCGATGTCCGCGATCGTGCGGTGCAGGTAGGGCCCGGTGAAGTGGGTGCGGTAGGTGGAACCGTCGCCCGGTGCGGTGAAGGGGTCGAGGGCGGGGTCGAGAGTGACGGTGGGGACGCCGATGGGGGGCTGGGCGGCCAGCTGCTTCTCATAGCGGTCGTAGCGTCGGTCGCCCTCGATCAGACCGATGCGCCAGCGGTAGTTGTAGAGGACGATGGCGGCGTAGTCGGGATTCTTGAAGGCCTCGGCGGTGCGCGCGAAGGTGGCGTCGTCGAAGTTCCAGTTGGGGGAGACGAGGGTCCACACGTAGCGGCACAGTGCGATGCGCTTCTCCTCGTTCTCCATGGTCTTCTTGCCGCGATCGGTGGCGAAGTACCACTGGTACCACCAGTTGTGCTCGACGGCCGGGGCGGCGGGATCCAGCTGCATCTTGCGGTCGGTGATGACGTAGCCGCTGGTGGAGAGGAGGGCCTTGACGCGCTCGGGCCACAGGGCGGCGATGATGTCGGCGGTGCGCGAGCCCCAGTCGAAGCCGGCGAGGACGGCCTTCTCGATCTTCAGGGCGTCCATGAACGCGATGATGTCCAGGGCGATGGCGGACTGCTCGGCGTTGCGCGGGGTGTGACGGGACAGGAAACGGGTGCTGCCGTGGCCGCGTAGGTACGGAACGAGGACGCGGTAGCCGAGGTCGGCGAGGAGCGGGGCGACGTCGACGAAGCTGTGGATGTCGTACGGCCAGCCGTGCAGGAGAACGACGACGGGTCCGCGGGCCGGGCCGGCCTCGGCGTAACCGATGTCCAGGACGCCAGCCTTGACGTGCTTGAGTGTGCCGAATTCGGTGTGGGTGCCCGGGGTGATGCTGGGCACGGTGGGAGTGGAAGCGCCTCCCGCCGTCTCCTCGGCGGTCGCGGCGGATGCGTTGGTCCGCAGGCCGGACAGTGAGACCGCGGCCGCTCCCGTGCCCAGGCCGGCGGCCTTGCTGAAGGTACGCCTGTTGATCATGTGAAGCCCTCCGTCGTGCGATTCCGGTGACCGGCCCGAGCCCGGGAAATCCCTGCTCACCTCTGCGGTACGAGATCACCGCGGCTCTTGATGCAAGGACCCTCGCACACCGTTCGTCACCTGTCAAAGCGGTGACGGATGATGCTTTAGCGAGAAGGGGCCCTGGATCCGAGGATGTTCTGCTCCGTGAGTGGGACCGGCAGTACGCACTCTCGTCCGCAACGCAGTGAGGCGCATCAGTCATCTGACCGTCGGACGCGGTACAGGTGTGGCCTGAGGGTGTGAGCTGAGGGTGTGAGCTGAGGGTGTGACTCGATACGTGTCGACTTTGCTCGGGTGGTGAAGGTGGCCAAGGGTAGACCTTTTAGCCATGCTGATGTGCCGTTAACTCGACTAAGTGCTACATTGACGTGGCAGATGATTATTCCGTTCAAACAACTGAACCGCAGGCACGGGAAGAGAGAAGACGCATGATCACCTACGGCCGGCTGTTCATCGGAGGTTCCTGGGCTGAGCCGAGCAACCCGGAACTGCTCGACATCGCCTCGCCGCACGACCGGTCGGTGGTCGGCCGTGCCGCACAGGCGCAGCCGGCGGACATGGATCGCGCGCTTGCCGCGGCACGGGCGTCTTTCGAGGTGGGCGAGTGGCGTCTGACCCCGCCGACGGAGCGCATCGCGGTCCTGCGTCGGTTCAACACACTCCGGGAGGAGAACGCGGAGAAGATCGCGCACCTGATCTCTCTGGAGAACGGTTCGGCGGAATGGTTCACCCGAGCCGGACAGCCCGGCCTGACCCGGCAGGCGAACGCCTACCTGAGCGCGGCGGACGAGTTCGGCTGGGAGGAGACGCTGCAACCCTCCGATCCGGCGTCGCCGGTGCGCAGTGTGGTGCGCCGCGAGGCGATCGGCGTCGTGGCCGCGGTGATCCCGTGGAACTCGCCCTTCTCCTCGGCCACTTCGAAGATCATTCCGGCCCTGGTGGCCGGCAACTCCGTGGTCTTGAAGGTGTCCCCGGAGAATTCGCTGAGCATGGGTTTTCTGGCCGAGCTCCTTGAGCAGGTGGGCCTGCCCGAGGGTGTGATCAGCGTTCTCTCCGCGGGCCGCGAGACCAGTGAATACCTTGTCTCGCACAAGGAGGTCGACAAGATCGCCTTCACTGGCTCGACCCGGGCGGGCCGCCGTATCGCCTCGATCGCGGGCGAGCAGCTCAAACGGGTCAGCCTGGAGCTTGGCGGCAAGTCCGCCGCGATCGTCCTTCCCGACGCCGACATCGAGAAGGCCGTCGCGGGCCTGAAGTTCGCCTCCCTGCTCAACAACGGCGAGTCGTGCATCGCCCAGACCAGGATCCTGGCCCCGCGCAGCCGGTACGAGGAGGTCGTGGCCGCGCTGAAGAAGTTGGTGGAGTCGCTGAAGGTCGGCGATCCGAACGATCCGGACACCTTCATCGGCCCCATGATCCGCCCGGACCAGCAGGAGCGGGTACGCGAATACATTCGGCTCGGGATCGATGAGGGCGCACGCCTGGTCGCCGGCGGTCCGCAGATCCCCGAGGGCCTGGAGAAGGGCAACTACGTCACACCCACTGTCTTCGCCGACGTCGACAACTCCATGCGGATCGCGCGGGAGGAGATCTTCGGCCCGGTCCTGGTGGTCATCGCCTACGACGACGAGGACGACGCCGTCCGCATCGCCAACGACTCCGAGTACGGCCTCTCCGGCGGCGTCTGGTCCTCCGACGAGGCTCACGCTCTGGCAGTCGCCCGCCGCATCCGCACCGGCACCGTTACCGTCAACGGTGCCTCTGTCGCCTTCGACGGCCCGTTCGGCGGCTTCAAAGCCAGCGGCATCGGTCGCGAGTACGGCGCTGTAGGCCTTGGCACCTACACCGAGTACAAGACCATCACCGTTTGACCCCGGCCGGACGCCCCCCCACGGCCCTCGCCCAACACGGCAGCGCAGAACGAACGCCGATGGCGGCAGGTGGCCCGGCCTCCTGCCACCGACGCCGGTCAACACGAAAGCCCCGCCGTGGATGGCGGGGCTGTCGAAGTCCGGACGTACGAAGCCGATGTTCCTGTCCCGTCCGATCAGCCGTGCTGGGGCGGGACAGGCGCGGTGTCATGTATGTCCGGTGTTTACAGGCCCAGGTCAAGGGCGAGGCAGGAGTAGAACTTCCATGAGCCCGCGGGGTCGTACGACGATGCGTTCACCCCTCCGGCCGGCGCGGCCTCGACCTCTGTGGTCATGTCCTCGAGGCGTATGCGCTCGGGGAGGCTGCCGAATCGCGCGTGTCGTACCGCCGCCTCGGCGGCTTCCGTGGTGAGCCCCTTGCTCATGACCGTGCTCCACTTCGTCGATCGTGGATGGTGTCCTGGTTGTTGCTTGGACAGCTATCAGCATGCTCCCGCTTGCGTCACCTGTCAAGGCGGTGACGAATGCCGCGGATGTCGTCCTTGCTGAAGACGTTCTCGACGTTGTCGCCGTTGCCGCTCAGGCGCCGGTGAGGCCCCAGGCCCGGTCGCCGTTGAACATGTTCAGCGGGATCGGCGAGCCGACGTGGATGGCGTACAGGGCCCCTCGCATATACCAGCGGTCGGCTCAGATCCAGGTGTCGAGCCACATCCTGGTGTGCCAGTCGGCATAGGGGATCGTCTGCCCGGAGTAGATCGGGAAGAAGTAGATGAAGTTCCAGGCGATGAGAAGCACAAGCACGCCTGCGGCCACCGCACCTCGTGTACGGCGCTTGGGAGTTGCTCCCGGAGGGCCCAGCAGGGCTCCCACCGTCATCGTCACGGCCAGGCACAAATACGGCACGAAGACGACCGCGTAGAAGGAGAAGATCGTACGGTCCTGGTACAGGAACCAGGGCAGATACCCGCCACCCACCGCACAGAGGACGGCGCCGGCGCGCCAGTCGCGGCGCAGCGCCCAGCGGTAGAGCAGATACACGAGGGCGCAGCAGGCCGACCACCACAGGAGCGGTGTGCCCAAGGCCAGGATCGCCTGTGAGCAGTCGGTGGTCGCGTGGCAGCCGTCGCTCCCGGGTTTCGGCGATTCGTAGTGGAACAGCACAGGGCGGCCCAGGACAAGCCAACTCCAGGGATTCGACTCGTACTTGTGGGAGATGTGCAGCCCCACGTTGAACTGGTAGACCCCGTACTCGTAGTGCCACAGACTGCGCAGCGGGGCCGGGATCCAGGCCCAGGTGCCGCCGCGGCCCTCCGCCCAGTGACGTCCGTAGCCGTTGTCGGACAGGAACCAGCCGGTCCATGCCGCCAGATACGTCAGGACCGCGACCGGAACCAGGGACACCACCGACCAGCCGAAGTCCTTGCGGAGCATGGCCCGATACGGGTGGCGCGCCCCGGCGACGCGGCGGGCGCCGACGTCCCACAGCAGGGTCAGGATCACGAAGAAGGCGAGGAAGTACAGGCCGTTCCATTTGGTGGAGGTCGCCACCCCCAGGAAGAAGCCGGCGGCGAGCCGCCAGGGCCGCACGCCGGTCCCGACCCGGTCGCCGGTATGTGCGTCCGGGCGTATGCGGCCGTCCTCCTCGATCGGCAGGGCGGCAGCGAGCCTGGTCCGCGCCCGGTCCCGGTCGATGAGCAGGCATCCGAACGCCGCCAGCACGAAGAACATGACGACGAGGTCGAGCAGAGCGGTGCGGCTCATCACGTAGTGCAGACCATCCACCGCCATCAGTGCTCCGGCCAGGCAGCCCAGCAGGGTGGAACGGAACAGGCGGCGTCCGATGCGGCACAGCATCAGCACCGACAGCGTGCCGAGGACCGCTGTCATGAAGCGCCAGCCGAAAGGGTTGAGGCCGAACATCCACTCGCCGAGGGCTATCACCCACTTGCCCGTCGGTGGGTGCGCGACGAAGGCTCCGGCGTCGGAGAGCGGGATCACCTGAGGGTCGGCCAGGATCTGCGGTTCGGCGATCTTGCGGTCCGGCCAGGTGCTCTCGTAGCCGAGCCGCAGCAAGGCCCAGGCGTCCTTGGCGTAGTACGTCTCATCGAACACGACCGCCCGCGGGCTGCCCAGACGCCAGAAACGCGGCAGCCCGGCGAGGAACGCCACCAGCAGCGGCCCGCCCCATCCTGACCAGCGCGCCAGCCGGTTCGCTGCCACCGGGGAAAGCCCGAGCACGCGCCACAGCCGCGCGTCGGGTTGGGGAAACGGCGCCACCAGCCGGTCCCGTACGGACGTACGCGGACGATTGACGTACCCGAAGCGGCGCAGCCGTTGCTCCCAGGAGACCGCCCGGGGCTTCGCCGCCTGCTGCGGCTCGTCGGCCACCGCCGGCGCGTTCTCATGCATGACGTGGGGAGCCTTCAGTTAGTGGAGAGCAGGACAAGCGGGGATCGGCTGGCCGGTGGGCGGTGATGGTCACGCCGGCTCAGTCAGCCCTCACTGACCGGAAGCGCTTGAACCTGGCCAACCGGCTACCCGGGTGGTGGTCGAGGTCCGTGTCGGCATCGGCGCACCCTTGGCAGTGGAGGCGGGGCGAGTCGTCGAGGTTTCCGTGACCGACTCGGCAGAGGTGACGGGGCGGGGCTGAGGACTGGTCGGCCCGCCCTGGGCGAACAGGCTCGCCAGGAGCAGGCCGACTCCGAGTCCGGCAATGGTCAGCACGGATCCGGTGGCCATCCAGATCGTCCGGACCCGCTGCCGGGCACGGACGCCGGCTCGCAGGCGGACTTGGTGCCGTTCCTCGTAGGGCGTCTCCGTCGTCTCGTTGTCACGCATCATGCGTGCCAACTCCTGCTCGAACTGATCCATGGCTCCTCCTTCACTCGACCGGCTTGACTGCCTCGGCCAGAAGCAGCCGCAGCCGTGCGACGCCGCGTGCCGTGAGCGAACGGGCGGTACCCACCGGACACCCCAGCACCTCCGCGACGTGCTGCTCGGGCAGGTCCTGGTAGTAACGCAGCACCACCGCAGCCCGCTGCCGCGCCGGCAACAACGCCAACATGGCTTCCAACCGGGTCCGTTCGTCCACGGCGGCGGTCTCATCTCCCACCCCCGGCGGGTCGGGCAACTCGTCCACCGGGTGCTCGCCCCACCAGCGGCGCCGCGCCGAGCGTGCCGCGGCACGGGCCATGACCCTGCGCACATAGGCCTCGGGCGCCTGCTCGGCCACCTTCGGCCACGCAAACCACAGCTTGACCAGCGCCTCTTGAAGCAGATCCTCCGCCCGGTGCCGGTCTCCGCCCGTGAGCAGCCTCGCCAGATGAAGCAACGCCGACCATCGGGCAGCCACGAACCGGTCGAACTCATCGGTCCGCAACTGCCCCATCTGCGTTGCCCCTTGCCTCCCTGCCGAGCACGCCGGCCTCCACCGCACGATGAGCGGCACAGTGTCATCGACCCCGTACGCCGCCGCAGGACCGCGGACGCGCCCCCACACCTACAACAAAGACACTGACCCCCGCTCCGCTATGCACCTTCACCATGTGGCGTGCGTCACATACCCCACTCCGGCGGCTACGGCTTCGGATTCACTTCGCGGTCGAAGTGGGCGAGTTTCTCCAGGAACCACATGTCCTGCAGGAGCATCGGGCCGCGCGGACCGGAGGTCAGCGAGTTCTCGTTGTCAGGAACCGGTGCGCCGGCAGCAGTCGTCAACGGCTTCTGGTTGTTCTCGGGCGAAGCTCGCTCCTCGGCGAGCGGCTGCTTGCCTGCGTCAACGCACGGCGGTCCTGGCCGGTCGCGTGCCCGTCCAAGCAGCTCTGCGGCTCGTAACGGCACACATAGTATGTTGGAACATATATACGTCAAGGCGTGATCCAGGCGCACACGTGTGAGCCTGTCTCTGCCGCCCGACGGTCTGGCACCAACGCTCACTGCAACCGAGGTGGCGGCAGAGGCCACAGCCCGGACCGGGGTCACAGCGGGCCCAGCGCATCTCGGGGTACGGCCGTGAGCTCAAGGGTTTCGAGGACAGTGAGCAGGTGCCGCTCCTCATAGCGGAAGTGGTTCTCCATGATTGCGCCGATGCCTTCGAGGTGTTGGTCGAGCTCCTCGGGCGGTACGGCCCGGTCGACCGCGGCGCGGAGACTTCCTAGCAGGTGGGAGATCATCGAGTGATCCTGCTCGAGCGAGCGCAGCACGGGGCGAAGCTCCGGATGCGCAGCGGCGACGGCCGGGAACAGGGTGCGGTCTTCGCCCTGGTGGTGGCCGTCGAGAGCCGTGCAGAAGCCGTGGCAGTACAGCAGCAGCTCACGGGTGGCTGCCTCACCGGGGGTGCCGTCGGCGAGGGAGGCGCGGGTCACGGACAGGGCTTCCCGCAGTCGGTGGTGCACCCGACGGAGTTCTTGGCTCCAGGCGACGAGCCTGGTCGTCTCGCGCTCAGTCACGCGAGAGCGAAGGGTGCGACAACTGCATCGTCGGCGTCCTTCGATCCGGCGCCTCCATGCCTGACACGGTCTGCCACCGGCACGCGACGCTTCCCGCACACTACCGCGCCTGTTGCCCTGTCGACACCGCTTCCGTCCGGCACGTCATGCTGCGCGAGCCGCACCACTCCTGCTGCTGCGCAAGCCACCAGCCGTGCCGTTTCGACGGCCGGTCCGGAGGCGCTCGGCCGCTTCAGTTCACCAGCGCAGCGATCACCCGACGGACGATCCAGCGGGCGACGGCAGATCAGGGCGCCCGCGGTTCCGGCGAAGGCCAGGACGTGTTCCGCGTTGCGCCCGTAGCGACGGTGCAGGCGGTGGCAGCTGTCAGTCCGGCCAGCCGGTCATTCCGGCCACCGTCCGCTTCGACGGCCCGCGCGGCCGCGTGTGTGTCGACCTAGCCCTGCTTGAGTAGGGAGGTGACCTCGAACAGTGCCCGCCCCAAGCGGTCTTGGGGCAACCAGAGGTGAAGCGTCGAACGCGGAGCCGTCGAGAGGCCACGGTCCGCTGTCGCAGGTGATCAGGCTGACGGCCGCCTCGCGGGACGCGCCCCCGGTGGCCACCTCGCCCGGTCGGAGAACGACGGCGCGACCGCTGCGTCGGTCAGTGCGATGCCCCCCGCGATGGTCGCCGACGGGCAGATGTGACCCATCGGTTACGTGCCTGTCCGGACGCGCTCCGGGCCGCGTATCTGTTCGCCGGAACCCGACGGCCGGGAGGCAGGTGTGAGTCGATAGCGCTGGCACAACCGGGACATGTCACTCGAGTGGCAGGGGGCATGTGAACTCGCGAAGACGTCTATCACCGGCTTGACGGGTGACGGCGGCGGCTGCCATGATTGCGTCACCGCCCCAACCGGTGACGCGAAGAGTGTCCTGGTCGGCAGGTGTCCGAAGACCTTTCGATCCCGCTGGGGAGCACCAGTCATGGCAGTCAGCTACACCGCCGTTGTCGACGTCGACGGAGAGGGCCGCAACGGCGGCCATGTCCGCTCCTCCGACGGTCTGCTGGAGACCAGCCTCGCCCTCCCCAAGGAGCTCGGCGGCGCCGGCACCGCGACGAACCCCGAGCAGCTCCTGGCCGCAGGCTGGGCCGCCTGTTTCCTCGGCGCTCTGCGCCGCGCCGCCACCATCCGCAAGATCCGCCTCACCAGCACCACCATCACTGCCGAGATAACCCTCATACACGGCGACGACGGCGAGTTCTCCCTTTCCGCGGTCCTCAGCCCCGTGCTCGGCGGTGTCGACCAGGCAACCGCCGAGGAGCTCGCGCAGGCCGCCCACCGGCTCTGCCCGTACTCCAAGGCCACGCGCGACAACATCCCGGTCACCATCAACGCCGGCGCCGCCGCCTGATCCGCCCCCTGAACCGCAGGTCCCGTGCTCCCCCTGCACGGGACCCGCCACCCCCTCAGTCGTACCCACGCCGCCGATCGAAGAACGAGGACGGACATGGCTGCCATGACGCACACATATGTACGGATCGCCCCGCAACCTCGCTCGGATCGCGACCGCGTCTCCGGCGAGCGGCCCTCCCGGGGTACGCCAAGACCTGAGAACCGTGATTGGCCGACGGACACGCAGGTGTGGAACTGGTCGGGGAGTGCGGCGCTTGCGGGATACGGCCCGTCGGCCTCCAGCTTCCTCTGACCGGCGGAAGGCACTGAGCAACATTCACACGTATCCCGAAACCTTCAGGTCATCTGTCTCCGGTGACGAAGGGAGTCAGATGACAGAGACAACACATGTCGATCGCGGCCGACACTGAGAGCGCAGTGCAGTGCCGGCCCAGGTATGCCGAACCATCGAAAGCGAGATCACCACCATGGACATGAAACTCGAAGTTGTCATCCTGCCCGTCTCCGACGTGGACCGGGCCAAGGGCTTCTACGTGGAGCAGCTCGGCTGGCGCCTCGACGCCGACTTCCCGATCGACGACGGCTACCGGATCGTGCAGGTGACCCCGCCCGGCTCCGAATCCTCGATCATCTTCGGTCAGGGCCTCACTCGGCAGGAGGCGGGCACTCTCCACGGCCTCCAGCTGACCGTCACCGACATCGTCAAGGCCCAGGAGGAGTTGACCTCCCGCGGTGTGGAGGTCTCCGGCCCCTTCCGCGACGAGACCGGTGCCTTCCGCCACGCCGGTGACTCACACCGGGTTCCCGGCCTGCACCCCGAGCGGGCCAGCTACGGCACGTTCGCCGCCTTCAAGGACCTCGACGGCAACGAGTGGTTCCTCCAGGAGATCACCGAGCGCGCCCCCGGCCGCTGACACCGACAGCCAGCCACGACCACGGCGCACAACACATCCGACACATATCCACCCGACACCCATCCGATGTACTCGGCCAACGTCGCCATCACGGGGGAGGTGCCGGTCGAGCGTCTCCGGCACGCCGTACCTGCCTTCCCGACCATCAGTGAGGTGTGGTTGCGCCTGCTGGAGACGAGGAGAGACTCATGACCACCGCACGCGACCTCGCGCTCATCGCCCTGGGTATGTCGTCCGATCGGCCGGTGGCGCAAGGAGACCTGTCCCTCGCGCTCGCGGGGGCCGAGACGATCGATCTCCTGGAGAGCGGGCGCTGAGTCTGGACGGCGATCGTGTGATGCCCGGTTCTCGGTTGACGACGGGTGACCGTCTGCTGGACCAGGCCGGCGCCTCGCTCACGCGGCGCGAGCCGTACGAGAAGGTCGACGACTGGCTGTGGCGCCGCGGTGGCGGGCTGGCCGCGGCCTACGTCGACGAACTGGAGCGGGCCGGGCTCGTCGCCCACCCACGGGGCCACTTCGGGCTGTGGTCCGCGCGCAGTGTCCTGGCCGACTCGCGAGCCCGCCGTAGTGCGGAGGAACGCAGCGCGTCCGGCGAAACCCGTCCTTGCCGCTCTGTTCGCGGCCGCAGGGATCGGGGAGGACCCGGCCGAGGTCTACGAGAGCCTTTCCGGGGACGCGGGCACGACGGTTCTGGCCGCCGTCGGCGACGCGGTGACGCAGTTGGAGGCCGTACTGCCGCGGTGGGACGTCGAGAACGCCGCGTTCGACAACATGTGGCGGGGGTAGGTCCGTTCAGCGTCGGGTGAACCTCTCCTAGGACACCGTCCGGCGTCCGGCGGCCCGACGGTCGCGTCGTGAGAAGGTGCCTCAGCCGTCCCGCGTGGCGGGCTGTGTCGCGCGGGGTGTGTGGCAGTGCCCGCCTGGGGACCACCGCGCCCGCGGGACGAGCGGAGGTGTCTGTCGGAGGGGTCCGACTAGGGGGTGTTTTGAAAGTCCTGTGCGGTGCCCGCGGTGTTCGGTGCGTGCCCTCGGCGTGCCGGACGAAGGCTCTCGTACTGGACGTACTTGG
>NZ_JBEXDZ010000233.1:0-10847 GCF_040606085.1 Streptomyces sp. NPDC005485
CTGTTCGGGTGGCGGAACCGGCCCATCTGCGTGAATCCACCCGTGCCGGGGCATACGGAGCACGAACCCCCTCGATCATGTCGAGGACGACGAGTGTGGGAGGTACATCCGTGAGCACCCTCTTCAGAACGAAGAAGGTCGAACAGTCGATCTTGGACACTGAGGAGCCGGAGCACGCACTCAAGAAGTCGCTCTCGGCCCTGGACCTCACCGTCTTCGGCGTCGGCGTGATCATCGGCACCGGCATCTTCGTCCTCACCGGCACGGTGGCCAGGAACAACGCCGGTCCCGCCGTCGCCCTGGCCTTCGTGGTGGCCGGGGTCAGCTGCGGGCTCGCCGCACTCTGCTACGCCGAGTTCGCCTCCACGGTGCCGGTGGCGGGCTCCGCGTACACCTTCTCGTACGCCTCCCTCGGCGAACTGCCCGCCTGGACCATCGGCTGGGACCTGGTCCTGGAGTTCGCGCTCGGCACGGCGGTGGTCGCCGTCGGCTGGTCCGGCTACATCGCCTCACTGCTGGACAACGCCGGCTGGCATCTGCCGGCGAGGCTCGCGGGCCGGGACGGAGCCCACGGCTTCGGCTTCGACATCCTCGCCGCCGCCCTGGTCCTCGTGCTCACCGGCATTCTCGTGCTCGGCACCAAGCTCTCGGCGCGCGTCACCTCGATCGTCGTCGCCATCAAGGTGACGGTCGTCCTCGTCGTGATCGTCGCGGGCGCCTTCTTCATCAAGGGCGACAACTACCACCCGTTCATCCCCAAGGCGCAGACCGTGGAGGCGGGCGGAGACCTCCAGTCCCCGCTCATCCAGCTGATGTTCGGCTGGGCCCCATCCAACTTCGGCGTGATGGGCATCTTCACCGCCGCCTCCGTCGTCTTCTTCGCCTTCATCGGCTTCGACGTCGTCGCCACGGCCGCCGAGGAGACCAGGAACCCGCAGCGCGACATGCCGCGCGGCATCCTCGGCTCCCTGCTCATCTGCACCACCCTCTACGTCGCGGTGTCCATCGTCGTGACCGGGATGCAGCACTACACGAAGCTGTCCGTCACCGCGCCGCTCGCCGACGCCTTCAAGGCCACCGGGCACCCGTGGTTCGCGGGGTTCATCAGCTTCGGCGCCGCCGTCGGCCTCACGACCGTGTGCATGATCCTGTTGCTCGGCCAGACCCGCGTCTTCTTCGCGATGAGCCGCGACGGCCTGCTGCCCCGCTTCTTCTCCCACGTCCACCCGAGGTTCAAGACCCCGCACCGGCCGACGATCCTGCTCGGCGTGATCATCGCGATCCTCGCGGGCTTCACGCCCCTGAGCGAGCTTGCCGAACTGGTCAACATCGGCACGCTCTTCGCCTTCGTGGTCGTCGCGCTCGGCGTGATCATCCTCCGCAGGTCCCGCCCCGACCTGCACCGCTCCTTCCGCACCCCGCTGGTGCCCCTGGTCCCGATCCTGTCGGTCCTCGCCTCGCTGTGGCTGATGCTCAACCTGCCCGCCGAGACCTGGCTGCGCTTCGGGATCTGGATGGTGATCGGCTTCTTCGTCTACTTCCTGTACGGGATCTCGCACAGCCGTCTCGGGCGGCGCGACGAGACGTCGGTGGGTGAGGTGCTGTAGCCGCCGGGCGAGGGCACCGGGGTTCGTGGGGGCCTCAGTTCGTCACCGGAGTGCTCGCCCACCTGCGTGTGATCCTGCCCACCGCGGCGGTCGCCTCCTCGGCCGGCCGCCCGCCTGCGCGCACCGCGGGGGAGAACTCGATGTGCAGGAACGGCACGTGGTCGTCGTCGGCGTCGCGGCTCTGCACGTTCTCCCGGCCCTCCAAGGGGCAGCTCCTGGCCCAGGCCCGGCACACGTTGAAGCCGCGTGCGCGGAAGGCGTCGGCCAGCGTGCGGCCGTCCTGCCGACCCGTCGGTCCGGCCCCGGTGGAGGCGACCATGTCGTAGCCGGGGGCGGAGGAGGCGGCGAAGCCGTGCAGCTGGATCCCGGGCATCCCCCGCCGGGCCAGCTCGGCGCAGACGGCACTGAAGACGGTGTCCTCGCGGTGCGCCACGTCCGCGGAGTTCCCGACTCCGGCTTTGCGGTGTGCTCCCGCGATCACCAGAACGCCACCGGGGGCGCCACGCATCACCTGCACGCCCAGCAGCTCGGTACCCCGGTCGAAGATCGGATGCGGGACCTGCACGGACCAGCGGGGGCGGTGGTCCAGGTCGATGTAGAACCGGCCCCAGCCGCGCGGAGCCACGGCGGCGTCGGTGCGGTCGGCCACCTCGGCGTAGTGGGCTCCGGAGGAGCGGTCGACGACGGTACGCACGGTGAAGTCGCGTTGCGAAAGCTGCTGCTCCGCTTCCTTGCGGTGCCCGTCGAGCAACAGGCCGACCGCCGCGGCGATTCCCTCGCGGTTGGCGCGGCTGGGTTGTCGGTAGCCGTGGTCCGCGCTGAACCGGCTTGTGTAATCCGTCACTTCGCGCGCCAGGTCGATCTCCCCGGCGCCCTTGAAGGCATGCCGGCCCGCACCGTCCGTGGCCTTGCCTTGGTCGGTGTGGAGGAGGGCGGTGAGTGCACCGGCGAGACCGGCGACGACCAGGAGTATTGTCGTGATCGTTATGATCCGTGGGCGGATGGCTCTCATGGTTGTATCAAGATATCCCGGTGAACAGACGCCGTAGCCGCACCCTGCTGAGCCTGCTGACCCCGCTCTCCCTCGTCGCCGCCCTGTCCGGCTGCGGCCTCGTCTCGGGCGGCGGGGACGACCGGAGCGGCGGGCGCTCCTTCACCGTCGCGGCAGCCGGGGACATCCTGATGCATCCCGAGCTGGTGGACCAGGCGCGCAAGGACGCCAAGCGCACCGGCAAGGGCGTGGACGGGCTGGACTTCGGGCCGATGATGGCCGGTATCAAGCCGGTGATCAGCAAGGCGGACCTGGCGATCTGTCACTTCGAGCCGGTGATGGGTGCGCCGAAGGGCCCGTTCGAGGGCTTCCCGGACTTCCAGGTGCCCCCGCAGGTCGCGAAGACGATCAAGAGCGTCGGCTACGACACCTGCTCCACCGCCTCCAATCACACGCTCGACCACGGGTACGAGGGCGTGAAGCGCACCCTGGACGGGCTGGACGCCGCCGGCCTGAAGCACACGGGTTCCTTCCGGACGAAGAAGGAGTCGCTCACCCCGCTGATCATGGACGTCAAGGGTGTCAAGGTCGCCCAGATATCGTTCGCGTACGGCTTCAACGAGCCCCACAAGCTGCCGAAGGACAAGCCCTGGCTCGCCAACCAGCAGGATCTGCGCCAGATCAAGGCCGCTGAGCAGCGGGCCCGCAAGGCAGGTGCCGAAGTGGTGATCCTCTCCCTGCACTGGGGTCGCGAGCACCACCCGGAGCCCTCGTCCACGCAGCTCTCCTTCGCCCGGCAGATCGCCCGTCACACGGGCATCAATCTGGTCATCGGCCACCACGCGCACGTCGTGGAGCCGATGGAGAAGGTCGACGGAACCTGGGTGACCTATGGCCTCGGCAACCAGATCGCCCGGCACGAGGTGCCGACGGGGCTGACCGAGGAGGGCGTGATCACCTGGTTCACGTTCACCGAGCACGGCAAGGGCAACTGGGAGGTCCGGCCCCGCTACGAGCCGACGCTGCTGATGATCCCGCCGGACGCCGAGAACGAGCGGGACGGCGGCGAGGCCACCTACAAGGACGACGACGTGCGGGACTACCGCCTGCTGGACGTGGCGACCGCGCTCCGGGACGACCAGGACCTCACGGACGCCCAGCGGGCCCGGCTGCGGCTCGCGTTCGAACGCACGGAGGGCACCCTGCTCAACCGTGGCGCGGCCAAGGACGGTCTGAAGGCACTGACCTCGCTGCCCGATTAATGTGCATGCATGCCCGATCCTGACCGCCTAAACGCGAATGTTGCGTACATCACAAAGCAACCTGCGCAACTCTGAGGGCCTCCTACCAGTCTGACTGCTGCGGGTGTGCCCGGGAGACGGGCGCGCCCGCAATGCATCCGTAATCGAACAACGTTCCCGATTTCCTGTGCGGAACTGGCCGTCCCGCACCCCTGAGAGGACCCTCCTGTGGCGTCACCGCCTCCGGCGCGGCACCATCGAGCCCGCCGTCGTGCCGACATGTCGCTGATCGGAGGCATCCGCCCGCCGATCGCGGTCCTGTCGGTGCTCCTCCTGACGCTTGCCGGCGTCACAGCACTCGTGCTGGGCCGCGTCGACAACGCCGGAGTGTCAAAGGCGGTGCTGACGTCCCAACAGCACTTCGCGGAGGACGGCGCCATCGCGCTGCGTGCCTCCATCGACGAGTCCGTCACCGACGTCACCCGGTCCGCCACGTTGTTCAGTGCCGGGCAGCCGGTCTCCAGCGACGCCGTCCTCGACAAGCTCGGCAACACCTACCAGAAGTGGGTGGGCACCGCCGTCGTCGAGATCCGCAGCAACAAGCTGGTCGCGGCCCGCGGTGAGACCGTCCCGCTGACCTCCGTGGACACCTCCGCACTCGGCGGCGCGGACGGACTGGCCCCGCGCATGGTCCGGCTGAAGAACGGCGAGGTGCGTCTGCTGTCCTTCGGTCTACTGACCTGGCCGGGCGAGCCGCAGCTGCTGCTGGTGACCTCCAGCAACCTGAAGTTCCCCGGTATCAGCCTCGGCGATTTCCGTTCCATCGCCGTAGTCGACCGCGACGGCGCGATCCTCAGCAGCGACGGCATCCCCGAACCCGAGCAGGCGCGCAACAGCATCGACCGCAAGGACATCAAGGACTCCCGCAAGCAGCTCAAGGACTTCGCCCAGACCACGGCCCGCAAGGCGCAGCAGGATCCGCGCAGCAGCAAGGAGCCCGGCATCGGGGGCTACCAGGGCGTCAGTGGCAGCCTGCTCGGCGGAAAGCTCCTCAGCGACCGGTCCGTCGCCGGATACGCCACGCTGACCTCACCCCAGCCCGGCGAGGTCAGCACCGCTTCCGGGCTCGGCCTCTCCGTGGTCGCCATGGTCAAGGTGCCCGAGGACCCCACCCGCACCCATTCCTCGGTCTTCGGTCTGCTGGCGGCCGGCGCCCTGCTCATCGTCGGCGCACTGGCCGTCGCGGTGCTGCTGGGCACCGTGCAACGCCCGCTCATCCGGCTGTTCCTGGAGTCCCGCCGGCTCACCCGGGGCGACCTGACCCGGCCCGTCACCGTCCCGGGCTACGGCGAGGCGCACCGCATCGGCAACACCCTGGAGCAGCTGCGCCGGCAGCTGGTCAGCGAGTCCGACGAAGCCTCAGGCCCGGCGCCGCGTCCGCGCGGACTGCGCAGGGTGGGCACCCGGGCCCTGCTGGTGGTGAGCGCGACCCTGCTGCTGGCCTGGTGCGCACCGCTGATGCTGCTGCTCAACCGCGCGGACAGCACGGCCGTCGTACCCCAGCAGCTCGTCAGCGACCAGCGCGAGCGCACCCAGACGCTCAGCGACCGGGTGCGTCGCGCGCTCAACGAGGGTGACGCCGACCTCCAGTCGGTCGCCTCGCTGGTCGGCAACCGGACCCCCGAGGCCATGGGCGAGGTGCTGGAACGCACCATCAACGAGAACCAGCGCTACCGTTCGCTCTACATCGTCGACTCCTCCGGTGAGGTCCTGGCCCGGAAGGGCAAGGGCCCCCGGGTGATCAAGTCCAAGCGGGCTTCCGGCACCGCGCTCCGGCTGCTGGGCCATGGCGGCAAGGAGCCCGTCGTCGTGGGCGACGCGGCGATCCCGGGCCGCAAGGGCAGTTATCTGGTGGGCGAGTTCCGCGTCGAGTTCCTCAACGCCCTGCTGAACCGGCCGGGCATGGGCGTGGTCCGGCTCGTGGACGACCACAGCAAGATCATCGCCGGCAACACGGGCTTCCTCGCCTTCCAGTCGCTGCCCGACGACAACCTGAAGGACCTCGTCTCGGCCAGCGCCCAGCGGCTCGGCAAGAAGGCACGGCCCAACGGCGTGCTCTACCACGCGCACGGGGTGCGGATCGCCGCCGCCGCGCCGTTCGCCGGCAGCGGCTCCGCCCAGAAGCTCGGCTGGAGCGTGGTCAGCTGGCAGCCCGCCAGCCGGCTCGCCATCCCCGGCTACGAGTCCCAGAACCGCACCATCCTCGCCGGGCTGCTCGGCGCCACCGCGGCCGTCGCCTGTCTGGGCTGGCTGCACATCGTGGTGGCCCGGCCCCTGCGTGCGCTGGCCGACGGAGCCGAGGCGCTCGCCGGGGGAGACCGCAAGACCGTGCTCTTCCCGCAGCACCACGACGAGGTCGGTGCCGTCACCCGCTCCCTGGAACTCATCCGGCAGCAGCTGCAGGACCAACGCAGGCAGCAGCCCCGCCGCACCCCGCCCCGGCAGCCCGCGCCGCAGCAGTCCGCGCCGCAGCAGTACACAAGGAACTGATCACCCGTGCTCTTCCTCTACACCGTGCTGCTGGTCTGCTGCGCGATCCTGCTCATAGCGGGCATCGTGGAGCAGCGCCGGCACTTCACCAACCTGGACCACATACCCACCCGGGTCCTGGTCAACGGGATCCGAGGCAAGTCCTCCATCACCCGGCTGTGCGCGGGCGCCCTGCGCGGCGGTGACCTGGTCACCGTCGCCAAGACGACCGGCACCGCGGCCCGGTTCATCCACCCGGACGCCACCGAGGAGCCGGTCTACCGCAAGTTCGGCATCGCCAACGTGGTCGAGCAGATCGGCATCGTGCGGCGGGCCGCCGCGTACCAGCCGGACGCGCTCGTCATCGAGTGCATGGCCGTCATGCCGGCCCTCCAGGAGATCAACCAGTCCAAGCTGATCCGCTCCACGATCGGCGTGCTGTGCAACGTCCGTGAGGACCACCTCGCCGAGATGGGCCCCACCCTGGACGACGTGGCACGCTCGCTGTGCCGCTCGATGCCGGAGGACGGCATCTGCGTCACTGCCGAGAAGGATCGTTTCGACATCCTCCAGGAGGAGGCGGACTCCCGGAACTGCCAGCTGATCTACGCCGACCCGGAGACGGTCAGCGACGAGGAGCTGCGCGGTTTCAGCTGGTTCACCTTCAAGGAGAACGTGGCCATCGCGCTGACCGTCGCCGAACTGCTCGGCGTCGACCGTGAGACGGCCTTGACGGGCATGTACGAGGCTCCGCCGGACCCCGGTGTCCTCTCCGTCGAGCGCTATCTGACGCCCGAGGGGAAGAAGCTGCGCTTCGCCAACGTCTTCGCGGCCAACGACCCCGAGTCGACGCTGATGAACATCAACCAGCTGCTCGACCTCGGCGCCGTCCACCGCCCGCTCAACGTGGTCATCAACTGCCGCCCCGACCGCGTCGAGCGCAACGGGCAGATGGGCGAGATCATCCCCGAGCTCGACCCCGAGCACGTCTTCGTCATCGGCCACCCGGCCAAGTCCGCCATCGACGCCATCCCCGCGGAGTTCCGCTCGCGCGCCGTCGACCTCGGCGGCGACAAGCGTGACCCGGAGGAGTTCATGGCCCTGCTGCTGCAGCAGCTCGGCCCGGACTCCTCGCTGGTCGCGATCGGCAACATCCACGGCCAGGGCGAGATCCTGCTGGAGCACCTCGCCGAACTCCCGCCGGACGACAGCGCCGAGGAACCCGTGGCCGAGGCGTCGACCGACCGTGCGGGGGCGGCGCCCACCGTGGTCGAGCACGTCGAGACCGTGCAGCTGTACGCGCCCCGCATCGACCCGTACCAGGGCTACCCGCAGGCGTACGAGTCGCGCTACACCCAGCAGCCGTACGTCCCGCAGATCCCCGTACAGCGCGATGCCGCACACCAGGACCGGGCGAGCCAGGCGGGGCACGGGCAGCCGTACCCGAACGACCCGTGGCCGCAGCCGCAGCCGCAGCCGTACTACGGCGAGCAGCCTGCCCCCGTCGCGCCGCAGGCGCGCCCGGACACCGGCCCCCCGGCCGGACAGGACCACCCCCGCGGGCTGTTCGAACCCCGCATACCTCCCCAGCCTTCCGACGACGACAGCCAGCAGTGGCACAGCCCAGGAGAACAGCGTTGATCCCCTCCGTCCTCACCCCCGAGATCGCCGCGATCGGCATCGGCCTGGGTCTGATGTTCTCGCTGATGTGCTACCTGACGACCAACCTGTCGCCGGGCGGCATGATCACGCCGGGCTGGCTGGCGCTCACCCTGATCGAGGACCTGCAGCGGGCCGCACTGGTGCTCGGGGTGACCGTGCTGACCTACGTCACCACACTGCTGCTGCAGCGTTTCGTGATCCTCTACGGGAAGCGGCTGTTCGCGACCGTGGTGCTCAGCGGCGTGCTCATCCAGGCCACCGTGATCATCGTGCTGCAGATGGAGTTCCCGCTGCTGTACGCCAACCAGACGCTCGGCTTCATCGTCCCGGGCCTGATCGGCTATCAGCTGGTGCGTCAGCCCAAGGGCGCGACGCTGCTGTCCACCGGAGCGGTCACCCTCGCCACCTATGTGGTCCTGACCGCCGGAATCCTCCTGGGCGCTCTGCCGTCCGCCTGAACTTGCCTGTACTCGACGCAATCCTGGAGCCCTCATCATGGCGAAGCGCAAAGGCCGCCCCGTCGTCCACGCCGCGACGGTCGTGGCGCTGCTCGCGAGCAGCGCCTACTTCACCTACGAACTGCGCAAGGACGAGCAGGCGAAGGTCCCGGCCACCCAGTCGGTCACCGACAACGCCCAGCAGGGTTCGGGCAAGGCGACCGGCAAGGAGACCTGGGAGCGGCTGAACAACCCGGCGCGCTCGGTGCTGCGCGACGGCAAGGGCGCGGTCATCGCCACCTACACGGACGGAGCCCGCACCGCCACGCTCAAGGGCCCCACCCGGACCTTCACCGAACCGTCCAACACCAGCACCAAGGTGGTCACCAACGACTGGGTGCGCCTCCTGCCGGAGCCCTGGACCAAGGGCGCCGAGAAGCAGCAGTGGTACAAGGACTGGTTCAAGCAGTACAACGGCAGCGAAGAGGACGACATCTTCGCGTACGCCTTCCAGTACACGCCGGGCGCGCCGGTCAAGAAGGACGACCAGGGGGTCCAGTACGAGGGCCACGCGTTCTACGGGCCCCTCAAGTCCGACGGCGTGGACCGGTACGAACAGACCGACTTCTACGACTACCTGGGCATCCCGTACACCTTCCGGGACGGCACCACGAAGCAGCCGAGCGCCGACCGCCTGCGCTCCGTGGACTGCTCCGGCTACCTGCGTCTGGTCTACGGCTACCGTGCCCGCTACCCCCTGCGGTCCGGCAACGAGTCCGGCGACGGGCTGGCGCGCACGGCCGACGCCATGGCCCGCTCCAAGACCGGTGTCGACATCATCAAGCTCCAGGGCCCCAGCCCCTGGTACGTCCGGCCGACGAACATCGATGTCCTCCAGCCCGGAGATCTGCTGTTCTTCAAGATGGACCACCGCACCAGCAACCACATGGACCACTCCGCGATCTACCTGGGCCCGGACACCGAGGGCCACAAGGTCTTCGTCTCCAGCCGCAAGGAGCAGAACGGGCCCACGATCGGCGACCAGGGCGGTGTCTCGCGACTCGACGGCAACGGCTTCTACGCCGGGCTGTTCCGCACTGCCAAGCGCCTTTGAGCGGTGTCCGGCCTCGCCCCCAGTTCTTCGTGGGCGAGGCCGTCGCCCGCGCGGGGGCTGGCCGTCGCGACGGCTCCGCCCCCACTTAGAGTGAAGCGGTGAACGGCGACTGGCTCCTCCGCGGACGCGACGGCAGGCTCAGCGTGTACCTGCTGTCGGAGGCCGCCGTGCTCTGCCGGGCGGAGCACGGCCCCGGCGGCTCCTGGGACCCGCCGCGCACCATCGGCGGCGCCCAGCGCCTGCACCCCGTCCTGGCCGTCGGTCAGGGCGCCGACGGCTATGCCCATCTGGTCTCCTGGCGCCCCACCGTCACCGGCGAGTCCGGCCTCGTCCACTCCACGCACTTCCGGCCACGGCTCGCCGCCCTCGACTGGACCCCGATCGGCCACCCCGACAAGAAGGGCGACCGGACGGGCACCCCCGCCGTCGCCGTCGACGCCGAGGGCCGCGCCCACGTCTTCGTGCGCAACAAGAGCGGCGGCGTGAGCATGGTCGCCCAGAAGGAGAAGGGCGGCTGGGATCCCTGGCGCGACCTCAAGGGGCGTGACGTCTCCGAGGAACTCGCCGCGGTGACCGGGGAGTCCGGCCGCGTCGAGCTCTACGCGGCCGTGCCGGGCGGCATCCTGCACTGGCAGCAGGAGGAGCCGGGCGCGCAGCCGGTCCTGGAGGAGGCGCTGGAGACGCCGGTACGGCCCGGCACGCTGCGTGCGCTCGCCACCTCCGCGGAGTCCACGACCCTCTTCTACACCGACGAGTCGGGTGACCTCTGCGCCTGGCGACCCGGCGGCAAGCCCGTCGCCCTGCTCGCCGGCGCCGGGCCCGGGCCCGTCACCGCCATTCGGTGCGAACTGGACGGTCACGACTGCACGTTGCTCGCTCAGCGCTCGGCCAGCGGGCGGGTCGCGTTCGCCGCGTATCCGACTCAGGACGAGTCGGCGGGGGCGTGGTGGACCGAGTCCGGGCCCGGGCTGCCTGCCGACGCCCGCGTGTCCCTCGCCGAGGACGAGGAGGGGCGCGTCGTCGCCGCCACCCTCGCCCCCACAACCGGCGAACTCCTCCTCACCCGCCGTAAGGCCGAGCCGGGCCTGGCCCTGGAGGCGTGGCGCCCGGTGTGAGGCCAGTGTGTTTCTCGCCCCCTCCGCCCCTACCCATCCCGTAGTCCTGGGGGCTGCGCCCCCTTTCCCCCTGCATCGCGCTGCCGCGCTCGTCCTCAAACGCCGGACGGGCTATTCAGCCCCTCCGGCGTTTGAGGAGCGGGGGTTCGGG
>NZ_JBEXDZ010000234.1:0-10835 GCF_040606085.1 Streptomyces sp. NPDC005485
CTCGAACGCCCCCGCCTCACTCCGGACTCGGGGAAGCGGAGGGCCCGGCCGGACTGTCCCGACGGCGACGGGTCAGGTCACACCCTTCGGATCGTCAGTGGTGTCGGTCAGTCGCGCAGGGCGTCCTTGCCCTTCTCCTTCGCCTGACGCAGGTCGCCCTTCTTCTGCTTCGCGTGACCCTCGGCGGTCATCCGCTCGTTGCCCACGGTGCGGCCCGCTGCTTCCTTGGCCTTGCCCTCGGCCTGTTCCTTCATTGCCTTGGCCTTCTGGTCGCCAGCCACAGCTATTCACACTCCCAGCTGTCATCGACTATGCGTTCTCCTGCGTCGGGTGACCTCCCAAGCCCCACACAAACGCGATATTCGATGACCTTTTCCCTTCTCGCTCGCCCGGCCGGTTCGACGCGGTCCTTCGACCACCGGAGTGTGACGTCTGCCGTGGCGGCTCTTCCTACGTGTGACCGGCCGTTCGGCGGGTAATCGGGCCGTGCTCGCTGCCGGTCGGCGCCCCGGGACCGCGAGAGGTTGCTCACGCGGGACGCACGTCCGCGGGCATCGGGCGCCTGCCGACGGGTAGTCGAACTTCATCAGCAGCCTTTAGTGGAGGACATTGTGCCGACGGAAAAAGCTCCCCTGGCCATCGATGTGACGGTTCCCCGGGAGGACGTCGTATTGGTCGGTGTCAAGGGATTCCTGGACGTCGACACGGCTACGGAACTCCACCACCACCTTGCCAACCAGATGGTGCACGGCCGTCGCCACCTTCTGCTGGATCTGTCCGAGGTCCCCTTCATGGACTCGTCCGGCATCAACATCATCCTCAAGGCCTACCAGGAGGCCCGCAGGGTCGGCGGCAGCGTCCGTCTGATCAGCCCCGCACCGGCCGTGCAGCGCATTCTCGACCTCACCGGAGTGACCCTCACCGTGCCGTCCTCGGAGACCTCCGAGGACGCGCTCATCGCGACCGGTCAGGCGCCGGAGCGTGAGCCGCAGGAGGGCGCAACAGAGAAGGTGCCGGGCCGGCAGTAGGGATCCGGGGCGGCTTTTTTGCACGAGGGGAACGGGTCTCCTGGGGGCGAACACTTGCCGTTTGACAACTGTGGTCGTGGGACAACAAAGTGATGGACGCCCGATGCACGGGCCGCTCCTGATCCCGGCCCACGTACCCGCTGAGCGCCCAACTGGAGCCCGCCTGCACGATCTTCGGCGACCGCTTCGACAGGGCCGAGGTCGGGCAGGGCGACGAAACCGCAGGGCGCGATGCCGGCGCAACGCACGCGCGCGCCTGGCGGGCTCGACGTGAAGTCGGAGAAGGCTGCGGACGAAAAGGCTATGCGCGAAGGAGAAGAGCACGTGACGGATCAGGCGGCCTTGGCACATCACGGGACGTCCGCACAGGCGGTCGGCGCGTTCCTGCGGCGCCGCTGTGAGCAGATCGCCCAACGATGGGCGGACGAGGCGCTGTTCCGCACGGTCTTCACGGTGTCGCGCGACGAGGCGCTGGAAGCGGCCCGCGCCGTGGTGGAGGCGCTCGCCGCGGTGGCGATGTCCGACCGCATCGAGGATCCGGGCGCGCCCGGCTTCGCCACGGTACGGGAGCAGTTGGCGCGCACGGCGGCCGCGCGGGGCCGCGCGGGCGCCACGTCCGAGCGGATCGCCCACGAAGTGGCGGCGCTGCGGCCCTCGATCACGGAACTCCTGAGCGCCGACCTCGCCGACGCGCGGCGCGAGGACCTGTGCGCATCGCTGGTCTCCCTCACCGTTCTCCTCGGTACGCTGCGGCTGGTCGTGCTGGAGACGACGCTCAGCTCCGACGAGCAGCTCATCGAACGGCAGCGGCTGCAACTGCTCGAAGTGACCACACCCGTCATCAAGTTGTGGACGGGGATCGTCGCCGTCCCGCTGATCGGCACGCTCGACAGCGCCCGCAGTCAGGTGGTGATGGAGAGCCTGCTGGACGCAGTGGTCGCCCAGCAGGCCCGTTTCGTCATCCTGGACATCACCGGCGTACCGACCGTCGACTCCCTGGTGGCGCAGCATCTGATGAAGACGGTCGCGGCGGCGCGCCTCATGGGGGCCGAGTGCATCGTGTCGGGGATACGTCCCGCGATCGCCCAGACCATCGTCCATCTCGGGATCGACCTGGGCTCGGTCGTCACCCGCGCGAGTCTCGCCGACGCGCTCGGCCACGCCCTGCACCGGCAGGGCGCCGTGATCGTCGATCAGACCGCCGGCGGGATCCAGCGGTGATCGGCGATGTCCCCGGCCCGTCCGGCGCGCATGTGCCCGTGCTCAAACTCGGCGACGTCCTGCTCGTCACGCTTCAGGGCGAACTGCACGACCATGCCGCCGAACAGCTTCAGCAGGACATCGGCGAGGCCATCACGCGCAGCCATGTCACGGGCGTCGTCATCGACGTGTCCGGCGTGGCGATCGTCGACTCCTTCCTCGGCCGGGTCTTCGCGGAGATCGCCGCGACCGCCGGCCTGCTGGCCGCGCGGACGGTCGTGGCCGGAATGCGGCCCGCTGTCGCCCTCACCCTGGTCGAACTGGGTCTCACCCTGCCGGGGCTGCGCACGGCGCTCGACACCGACCATGCCCTGGGGCTGCTGGCGGAGCCGACCTCGCACCTGCCGCACGCTTCCGGACGCCGGGAGAGCCTGTGACGGAGACATCGGGGCGCGTCGCCGTATGCCTGCCGATCCGGTCGGACATGGATCTGGCATGGGTACGGCAACACGTGCGGCAGGCGGCCGCCGAGCTCGGTTTCGGACTGGTGGACCAGACCAAACTGGTCACCGCCGCCAGCGAGCTCGCGCGCAATACCCTGGTCCATGGCGGGGGAGGTCAGGTCGAGTGCACTCCCCTGGAAATCGGTCGCTCCCGGGGGCTTCGTCTCACGTTCAGCGACGAAGGGCCGGGGATCGCCGACATCGAGCAGGCGCTGCGCGACGGCTACACCTCGGGCGGTGGGCTCGGGCTGGGACTGGGCGGTGCGCGGCGGCTGGTGCACGAGTTCTCCATCGACAGCAGGCCGCGGGCGGGCACCTCGGTCACCGTCATCTGTTGGGTCGGCGGCCTGCCGCACGCACGAGAGGAGAGGCGATGACCCACGTCTGGGACGTACCGGTGCACGACTCGACCCGCGTACGGGACGTGCGAGTGGCCGTGGAGTCCGCCGCGGGGCACATCGGACTCGACGAGGAGCGCACGGCCGACGCGGCGCTGGTCGCCACCGAACTCGCCACCAACCTGCTCAAGCACGCGGGCGGCGGCCAGATACTCATCGACGTCGTCGACGCGTACCTCGGGCCGGCGCCAGCCGGGCGGATTTCCGTCGTCCAGATCGTGGCACTCGACCACGGTCCCGGAATCGTCGATCCGGCGGCCGCGCTGGGGGACGGCTACTCGACCGCGTCCTCGCTGGGGGCGGGACTCGGCACGTGCAGGCGGATCGCCGACGAGTTCGAACTGCACAGCTCGCCCGGCCGGGGCACCGTCGCGCTGGCCCGGGTCCACGGGGCGCGCAGCATCAAGGTTCCCCGCCACGACGCGCACACCGGCCTCCCGGTCCGGGCCGGCGGCGTCAACATCCCCTTCGCCGGGGCCGAGGTGTCGGGCGACGCCTGGGCGTGGGTACCCGGCGCCGATCGCCTCACCCTGCTCGTCGCCGACGGTCTGGGCCACGGTCCCGCCGCCGCCCTCGCCTCGGACGCCGCCGTACGCGAGCTGCACCGCTCCGCACACCTTTCACCTCCGGAGCTGCTCGCACAGCTGCACACCGCGCTGCGGGACACCCGCGGTGCCGCCGTCGCCGTAGCTCAACTCGACCTCGCCGAGCGGAGCCTCTCCTTCAGCGGCATCGGGAACATCGGTGCCCGGCTGCGCACCGGCGACACCTGGCGGGCACTGCTGTCCCACCCGGGGATAGTCGGCGCCCATCGTCCGGCGCGGGTGCCCCACCTGCAGGTGCCGTGGGCACCCGACAGCCTCCTCGTCCTGCACAGCGACGGCCTGCCCGGTCGCTGGGTCCCGCCTGACGCCGTGCCGCACGGCTCGCCGGACCCCGCGGTGACGGCCGCCGCCATCGTGCGCGACTCCAGCAGTTCCGCCCTTCCCGTACGCGACGACACCACCGTGGTGGTGCTGTCCCCCACCCTGCCGGACCGACGACCATGACCCGGACCTGGTGCCTGAGCACCATCACCGACGCCGCTCGGGTGCGGATCGCGGTCGCGCGGATCGCCGCCGCCCACGGCGTGCCCGTGCTCGACCGCACCCGCCTGGTCACCGCCCTGACCACGCAGTTGCGGCAGTGCCTGACCAAGGGCGGCACCTGGCAGCTGACCCTGGAGACCAGCGCCCCGCCGAGCGGGACGGAACACGGCCGGCTGGAGATCACCGTGCTTCCGGGCCCCGACAACGCGCCCGCCGACCAGCCGGCCTGGCGGGCCGCCGTCGACCTCACCGAACCCGGCGACCGCGACGCCGTCGCCCAGGTGGCGTCCGACGCGCCGACCCTGGCCGAGGCTCTCTTCGGCGCCGACGACGACACCGCCCGCGTCATGGAGAAACTCTCCGAGCAGGAGGCACTCGTCGCCTTCCACCGCGAGGAACTCCACCAGACGAACCAGGGCGTCCTCGCGCTGCACGCGGAGCTGGATGCGGCCGGAGAGGCCCAGCGCGCGCTGTACGCCGCCGAGCGGGAGACCCGCAGGGAGGCGGAGAACGCACGGCGCAGGCTGACCTTCCTGGCCGACGCCAGCGCGATCCTCACCTCGTCCCTCAACCACGCGGAGATCCTGCGCCGGCTGCCGCAACTGCTCACTCCGGGATACGCCCGGAGCGTCGACGTATGGCTTTTCACCGACGAGGACACGCATCCCCGGCCCACGCCCCGGCCCGCCGCGGCTGTTGTCGCCGCCCGCACGGGCCGCCCGCAGTACGCCGCCGACCACCCCGGCGGCCTGCCCGGCGTGGACGACGCACCGCCCTCGGCCCTGCAGCCGACCCGGCCGCTGCTCTGCATCCCGCTGCCCGTCGGCCGCCCTGCCGTGGGCGTGATGACGCTCATGCCACCGGGCGAGCGGTGGGATCCCGACGACGCCGTGATGCTGATCGAACTGGCCCGCCGGGCCGGAATCGCGATCGACAACGCCCAGCGTTTCGAACACAGCAGCTACATCGCCGAGACCCTGCAGCGCGCCCTGCTGACCGAACTGCCGACCACACCCGGGCTGCAGCTGGCCGCCCGCTACCTCCCGGCCACGCACGGTCTCAACATCGGCGGAGACTGGTACGACGCCTTCCGCCAGCCCGACGGAAGCCTGATCACCGTCATCGGCGACGTCACGGGGCACGGTCTGCACGCGGCCGTGATGATGAGCCAGCTGCGCACGGCACTGCGTGCCTACGCCGTCGACGGCGGCAGCCCCGGCCAGTTGCTGACCCGGCTGCACCTCTTCCTCCACCAACTCCACCCGGACCTGTACGCGACAGCGGTGATCGCCCGCTTCCGGCCGGGCGAGCCGACCGTGACCTGGGCCGCCGCCGGGCATCCCCCGCCGGTGCTGCGCACACCCGAGGGGCGGGTACGCTCGCTGAACGCCAAGCCGGGTGCCATGCTCGGGATCCCGCTGCAACAGGACATCGGCGACCACACCGTGCGGATGCCGGCCGGCTCCACGCTCGCCCTGTACACGGACGGACTGGTCGAAAGGCGCGCCCACGGCATCGACCCGGGTATCTCACGCCTCGGCTCGGCCCTCGCCGCCCTGCGCTCCAAGGACCTCAACGAGGATTTGAACGGCTCCGCGGACCGCATCCTCGAACCGATGCTGCGTGATTCGGAACGCGACGACGACGTGTGCCTGCTGCTCTGCCACATCGACAGCGCAGCGGAGCCGCCGGCTCACTGAGCGGTGCCGGCCTGGGCTTCCGCTGTCCGGTGGGCCCGCTGGAAGGCGTGCAGTCCGTTCTCGAGCGAGGTGCGCTGCGCCGGGGTCATTGCGGCGAGGACGTCCGCGAGGCTCACCGATCTGCGCTCCGCGACCTCCAGCAGCACGCGCCGTCCGCACGGGGTGACCCGCAACTGCAGTTCCCGCCGGTTGCCGGGATGCGACATCCGTTGCAGCAGGCCCGCGGCCTCCAGCCGGTCGCACAGCCGGCTGGCCGCGGGCAGCGCGATCCCGAGGATCTCCGCCAGCGCCGTGAGATTGAGTTCCGACCGGTGCCACACGGCCTTGAGGGCCTTCAACTGGTGGGGGGACAAGCGTGGGCTGACGGCCTCGGCCGCCGCGGTCCACAACGTCACGAGACGTTCCACCGCGTCCGCCACCTGCCGGGCCACCTCCTCGGGGCAGACAGCCGAAGCGGCCGCGCCGCTCCCGTTCTCCTCACCGCGCACGGCTCACCATGCGCTTCCCCGGTCCGTGCGCATGCCCTCAGGTGCCTGGTCCGACTCGGGCGCGGGCTCGGGGCCACAGCGGCAGCTCACAGACAGCTCTCCTCCTTGTGAAACGTGCAGGCGGGGTGGATCTGGTCCGCGCCCTACCCGAAGAGCCGGACCGCACGCCACCCACGGCCCCCTTTTCACGGAATCGTCGCGCTTCTCTCCCGGCTTCCCGTGTATCGCCTGCGGCGCATCGGGCACTCGACGACCAAGCAGCACGCTCGGGGCAAGCGACGAGGATCCATCCGTACGAGAGCGGAGGAACGGCCAGATGTCCACCGATCCGCGTCAGGAGGACGCGTTGTCGGCCGAAGAGGAAGTAGGAAGCCTCAGCGCAGCCTTCGGCGGTGCGCTACGGCACGTGACGCAGGCACGCCTGGCCGCGGAGGGGTTCCTGGGCGCGATGGCGCGCGCCTCGCCGCCCACGAGCCCGGATTCCTGGTACGACGTCCTGCTGGTGGTCAACGAGCTGGCCGCCAACGCCGTCCAGTACGCCCCAGGTCCCTTCACCCTGCACATGCGTCCCACTTTCGACGGCGTCCACGTGACACTGCACGACACCAGCACGACGCGTCCCGCGCCGCGGCCCTTCAGCCCGGGCAAGGGCGGCGGTGGTGTCGGCTGGCACCTCGTCCACGCGCTGTGCACCCAGGTGAGCGTGGTCGTCCGCCCCGACGGCAAGGACGTCCACGCCTTCCTGCCCTGGTGAGGCGAGCGACGCGAGAAGAGCTGCGGCGATCTTGCGACTCACACGGCCCGGTCCCGCGGCAGCCCTCGGTAGTACGCGGCGACTCGGCTCAGGTACGCGGGGTCCCGCGTCTCGCTGTCCGTCCGGAAAGGGGGAGCCTTCTTCACTGCCTCCTTGCTGCACGAGAGGGTGATCCTGCGCGCCTGTGCGTCGATCCCCGTGACGATGCCCGCCGGAATCAGCACGCTCTTGCCGAAGACCCAGATCCCCGTGTCGACGACCAGGTGCCGCATTCCCGCCTCGTCGGCGTGCCGGTCCACCTGGCCGATCGTCCCGTCGGTCGCCTCGACCGTGAACCCGGTGAGGGACTGGCCCTCCGTGTGACCGCTCTGCGGGGCGAAGGACCATGGTCTGTCGATGCTCACGACGTGCTCTCCCGTCCGTCACGTGCCTTCGCCGCGGACTCCTTCGCGGTTGTCCCCCACATATCCCGAATCGGCGTCCGCACACCCGTCACTGGCCGGGCGCGGCATCGGTGTCGGTGGGCTGCGAGAGGGCGATCTCGGCGGTGACCTGCTTGCCGTACGGAGAGGGTCGCACAGTGACGGACCGGCTGACGGCGCGGACGAGCTCCAGTCCGTGGCCGCCGATCCGGCGCGCGTCCGGCGGCTGGATCCTGGGCGCGCGGGAGGACGGATCCTGGACGGCGACGCGCACCGCCCGGCCGTCCCGGGACAGGTCGACCTGGAGGGCGCAGGCGCCCGGTGCGTGCCGCAGCGCGTTGGTGACGAGTTCACTGACCACCAGCCGGACGTCGCCGACGACCCGGTCCGGCAGGGCCGCATGGCCTGACTTCTGAAGCTCGGACAGGAAACCCGACGCCGCCCTGCGCCCCTCTGCCGGGGATGCGGCACCGCGGTCCCACAGGACGCGGCAACGCCGCGGAGTGCGCCCGTCCGGCGCCCGGTCATCGGCTCCGTACTGCCTGAGTGGGATGCTCATGGCGCGATATGCCTAACTCGGAAGATTTGGGTGCTTTCTGCGTAGATCGCTATACCTTCCGGCTACCCGCCGACTCCCGCAGTATGACCACCGATCGCTCGACTTCCTTCTCCGCTTCCACATCTGCGGAGCGGCGGCGGAGGTGCTGACCTGGCCGTGACGCACTCAACAGAGCTCGCCTGTACGTGAGTTCCGCGCGCGGATGCACATGAGTGAGCGATTTCCGGGTATCCGCCGAACCACGATGCCTGCACGACGCCCAACAACCCGAACTGAGAGTTCCGTCGGAAAGGGAGTGGACACCGCCATGAGCTGGTCAATGGTCAACGACGAGGAGACCCGGACCGTGACAGGCAAGGACCCGCTCCCCGATGTAGTGAATCCCCGAGCGGTGGCACCTCGTGACGCGCGGGAGCTGTCCCGCCGGTTCTTCCAGCGGCTGAGCGAACTCGAAGAAGGAACCGAGGAGTTCCAGTACGCCCGCAACACCCTCATCGAGATGAACATGTCGCTGGTGCGGTTCGCCGCGGGCCGCTTCCGCAATCGCGGGGACGACATGGAGGACATCGTCCAGGTCGGCATGATCGGCCTCATCAAGGCCATCGACCGGTTCGAGATCTCACGCGAGGTCGAGTTCACCTCCTTCGCGGTGCCGTACATCGTCGGCGAGATCAAGCGCTTCTTCCGTGACACCACCTGGGCGGTTCACGTACCGCGCCGCCTCCAGGAACTCCGCGTCGAACTGGCCAAGGCCCGCGAGGAGTTGTCCAGCCGTCTGGACCGCGAGCCCAGCACCGCCGAACTCGCCACCCTGATGAACCTGTCCGAGGACGAGGTGACGGAGGCGCAGATCGCCGCCAACGGCTACACCTCCGCCTCCCTGGACGCCACGCTGTCCGCGGACCAGGAGGGGGAGGCCGCACTCGCGGACTTCATCGGCGAGGAGGACGACGGCATGCGCCTGGTCGAGGACTTCCACACCCTCGCTCCCCTGGTCGCGGAGCTGGGCGAACGCGACCGGCGGATCATCCACCTGCGGTTCGTCGAGGAAGCCACGCAGGCGGACATCGGCGAACGGCTGGGGTGCTCCCAGATGCATGTCTCGCGGCTGATCAAGCGGATCATCGAACAGCTGCGTGACGGCATGCTCGCCGACATGCAACGGGTCGAAAGCGCCTGAGCGCTCCGGATCGCGGCCACGCGTGACGCCCCGGACTCCTCGTCCGGGGCGTCAGGCCGCGGCGGCCGCTTTCCCTAACACCGTGGCAACATCCGCCGGCCGCATCGACCGGCCGACGCAACCAGACTGCCCTGAGAGGCGTGCGAGGCGCACGTGATTCCGGGCAACGTCAGAACCTCGTAAGATCCACACCCCTCGGTCGGGTCTGCCTCCTCAGCGCAGCCACTGGTCCTTCTCCGAGGGGCGGTACAGCGTCACCGCCCGGGTCCGCTTGTCGAGGACGAGCCGGGGCGCGGGCGTCGCGGTCACCTCGCCGTCGTAGGCGAACCGTGGGTCGCCGTCCAGGACGTCGAGGCGGAGGCTGCGGACCTGTGCGGTGGTCAGGACGCGCGAGTTGTGCAGCGTGCCGGTGAGCACCGCGAGCAGCAGCCGGGTCCGGGCCAGTGGGGTGCCGCCGTCGACGGCACGCACGTCGAGCAGACCGTCGTCGAGCTGGGTGCGGTACGTGGGGGCGAAGCCGGCCGGGTGGTAGATGCCGTTGCCCGCGAACAGCAGCCAAAGGCGCCTGGACCGGCCGTTCACGCGGACGCTGACGGGGCTGCCCTTTGCGAGCACCCGCACCAGTCCGACAACGAGGGCGGGCCACTTGCCGATCCGCTTCTCCAACTGTCCCCGGGCGCGGACCAGTTCGGAGTAGACGCCCAGGCTGAACGTGTTGAGGAACAGCTGCTCGGAGCCGTCCGGAGCGCGTGCCCGGCCGACGTCGGCGACGATCGCGTCTCCGTCCCGGACGGCTCGCGCGACGTCCTCCGGAGTCTGGTTTCCGAGGTCCACTGCGAAGTGGTTGAAGGTGCCGCCGGGAAACACCGCGAGCGGCACGCCGTACCGTGCGGCCACGTCCGTCGCGGCGTTGATCGTGCCGTCGCCGCCGCACGCGCCGAGCGCGCCGCCCTCCTTCTTGGCCTGCCGCGCGGCCCGTTCGAGCAGTTCCGGCAGGTCCTGGCCCTCGGCCGGCACCTCGACCTCCGCTTTGGGGAGCAGGGCGCGCAACCGGGCCATGGGGTCGTCCGCGTCGGCGCTCCACGAGACGCCGGACGACGGGTTGACGACGACATGGAGGCCGTCGCCGTCGGGCAGTGCGGGCGCGGGCCGTCGGGGCGGCGCCGCGGCGGCCGCCGTCTCCGGTTTGACCGGCCACCACCGAGCGGTCAGCGCGGCGGCGCCAATGCCGATCGCGGTTCCGACCGCCACGTCGCCGGGAGGACGGACACCGGATCGTATGCGGGCCGCAGTCAGTGCCGCGGCGGCCGGGGCCACCGCAAGGCCGTACCGGGGCGCCTCCAGGAGGACGCCCGCGGCGAAGGCGGCGGCCGACGCGGCGTACCCGGCGGGGCGCACGGGCTGTGCCCGGCTCGCGGTGGGGCTCGTGAGGGTGCGGGTCACCGCCGATGCGATGGCCACGGCGCCGATGCCGCGCAGCGCCGCCCTGCGGGCGGTCCGCTGCCCGGTGGCGCC
>NZ_JBEXDZ010000235.1:0-10751 GCF_040606085.1 Streptomyces sp. NPDC005485
CCCCGCCCCTCTGTGGCCCCCGCCCGCCCCCCCCCCCCCCCGGCCCGGCCACGGGCCCCGCCCCGCGGGGGCCCCCCGCCGCCCCCGGCCCCCCCCCGGCGCTCCTCTATCCGTTCGCTCGCCTTCGGGGCGCTTCAAGCCGGTGTCGAGGGGCCGACCGTGCTCAGCCCTCCTCCGTCGCGCCTCCGCGCGCTCGGCCCCTCGACACCGGCGCGCCCCTACGGCTCCCTCAGGCGGTGGGGCGCCCCATGGCCCGGTAGGTCCAGCCCGCGCGCCGCCACAGCTCGGGGTCGAGGGCGTTGCGGCCGTCGAGGATCAGGCGGACGGCGGCCGCCTCGCCCAGCGCCGCCGGGTCCAGCTCGCGGAACTCGCGCCACTCCGTGAGGTGCAGGACGACGTCGGCACCCCGCACGGCCTCGATCGCGGAATCGGCGTAACCGAGCGTCGGAAAGACCCGCCGCGCGTTGTCCATGCCCTTCGGGTCGTAGACGGTGACCTGACCGCCCTGAAGGTGGATCTGCCCCGCGACGTTCAGCGCGGGCGAATCCCGTACGTCGTCCGAGTCGGGCTTGAACGTCGCGCCGAGGACGGCGACCCGCTTCCCGAGGAAGGACCCCCCGCCGAGCGCCTCCCTGGTCAGCTCCACCATCTGGCCGCGCTGGCGCATGTTGATGGAGTCGATCTCACGAAGGAAGGTGAGCGCCTGGTCGGCACCGAGCTCACCGGCGCGGGCCATGAAGGCACGGATGTCCTTCGGCAGACAGCCACCGCCGAACCCGATCCCCGCCCGCAGGTACCTCTTCCCGATCCGGTCGTCGTGCCCGATGGCCTCGGCCAACTTGGTGACGTCGCCACCGGCGGCCTCGCACATCTCCGCCATCGCGTTGATGAAGGAGATCTTGGTGGCGAGGAAGGAGTTCGCGGAGGTCTTCACCAGCTCGGCGGTCGGGAAGTCGGTGACCACGAAGGGCGAGCCCTCGGCGACCGGCGTCGTGTAGATCTCGCGCATCAGCTTCTCCGCGCGCTCGCTGCGCACACCGACGACGATCCGGTCGGGGTGCAGCGTGTCGTTCACGGCGAAGCCCTCGCGCAGGAACTCCGGGTTCCAGGCCAGCTCGGCGTCCTCACCGGCGGGGGCCAGCTCTGCGAGGCGGGCGGCGAGGCGGTCCGCGGAGCCGACCGGCACGGTGGACTTGCCGACGACGAGGGCGGGGCCGTTCAGATGCGGGGCGAGCGACTCGAAGGCGGCGTCGACGTACGACATGTCGGCCGCGTACTCACCGTGCCGCTGCGGCGTGTTCACGCACACGAAGTGGACATCGCCGAACGCCCCGACCTCGGCCCAGTCCATGGTGAACCGAAGCCGCCCGGAGGAACCCTCGATCCCGGCCACATGCTTGCGCAGCAGCTCCTCCAGCCCGGGCTCGTACATCGGGACCTCGCCCCGCTGGAGCATCTCGATCTTCGCGGGTACGACATCGAGCCCGAGGACCTCGAAACCGAGCTCAGCCATGGCCGCGGCGTGAGTTGCGCCGAGATAGCCGGTGCCGATCACGGTGATCTTGAGGGCCATGGATGCTCCTGAGGTGTACGTCATGGGTGCGCTGCCCGAGCATAGTCGGGGCATGCAGCGGCCCCTCACCGGGCAGATTGCCCCCTGTCGCCAAGCTCACGTATCACTCCCGTGGGCATACCCCTAAAATTTGGGTTACTTAACGGTAATTAGCGTCCTTGGAGCGTGAGAGACCTTGGCCGGATCGGCTGATTTCGACCTGTACCGCCCGTCCGAGGAGCACGACATGCTCCGCGACGCGATCCGTTCGCTGGCCGAGGCGAAGATCTCGCCCTTCGCCGCCGCGGTCGACGAGGATGCCCGTTTCCCGCAGGAGGCGCTCGACGCCCTGGTCGCCTCGGACCTGCACGCGGTGCACGTACCGGAGACATACGGCGGCGCGGGCGCCGACGCGCTCGCCACGGTCATCGTGATCGAGGAGGTGGCGCGCGTCTGTGTCTCCTCCTCCCTGATCCCGGCCGTGAACAAGCTGGGCTCCCTCCCGGTGATCCTTTCCGGCTCCGAGGACCTGAAGAAGAAGTACCTCTCGCCGCTCGCCAAGGGCGACGCGATGTTCTCCTACGCCCTCTCCGAGCCGGACGCGGGCTCCGACGCGGCCGGCATGACGACGAAGGCGGTCCGCGACGGCGACTCCTACGTCCTCAACGGCGTGAAGCGCTGGATCACCAACGCGGGAGTCTCCGACTACTACACGGTCATGGCGGTCACGGACCCCACCAAGCGCTCGAAGGGCATCTCGGCGTTCGTGGTCGAGAAGGCGGACGAGGGTGTCTCCTTCGGCGCCCCGGAGAAGAAGCTCGGCATCAAGGGCTCCCCGACCCGCGAGGTCTACCTCGACAACGTCCGCATCCCCGCCGACCGCATGATCGGCGAGGAGGGCACGGGCTTCGCCACCGCGATGAAGACCCTGGACCACACCCGCATCACCATCGCCGCCCAGGCGCTCGGTGTCGCCCAGGGCGCCCTCGACTACGCCAAGGGCTACGTCCAGGAGCGCAAGCAGTTCGGCAAGCCGATCGCCGACTTCCAGGGCATCCAGTTCATGCTCGCCGACATGGCCATGAAGATCGAGGCCGCCCGCGCCCTGACCTACCAGGCCGCGGCCGCCTCGGAACGCGGCGACAAGAACCTCACCTTCCAGGGCGCCGCCGCCAAGTGCTTCGCCTCGGACGTGGCCATGGAGGTCACGACGGACGCGGTCCAACTGCTCGGCGGCTACGGCTACACGCGGGACTACCCGGTGGAGCGGATGTTCCGCGATGCCAAGATCACCCAGCTGTACGAGGGTACGAACCAGATCCAGCGCATTGTGATGGCCAGGAACCTGCCGTAAATCGAGTCATCTTGCACGGCACTGAGGGCGCCCCTTCTTCCGGGGCGCCCTCAGTGGTTTCGGCGCCTTGTCCCGTCCGTCGCCAATACCCGTGTGTACCAGGGGTGTTGGGCCGCCCGGTGGTACGTTGGGCTCTTGGGCGATGGGCTCCCGGACGGGGTTGACAGCACATCGGACGCCCAGGTCAGCGTGAGTGTCGAGGTCAACTTCAAGATCGGTTGGTCGCGTGGCAGCAACCCGTCCCTCTTGTACCGCGGTCGTGGTGACAGCGCTTTCCGTGGAGTTCGACGCGCTGGAGCGCCGCCTCAAGGCCAAGGGAGCCGGTGTCCAGGCTCCACGCACGCTCAACAGCGGCACCGTCGTTCGGGAGTTCCGGCTTGAGGGTCGGCACGCCTCCTGGACCGTTCACCTGGCCGAACTGGGCGAGGGGAACAGCAACGCCGCTGTGGCGACACAGGAGTTGCTCGCCGCGTTCGGCCCGGATGCCGCGCTGCTCGTCGGGATCGCGGGCAGCCTCAAGGCGGACATCGTCCCCGGGGACGTCGTCGTCGCCACCAAGGTGTACGACATCCACGGCGCCCGGGAGGCCGTCGAGGGCAGCGGCGCCCGTCCGGAAGCGATCGGCGCCTCGCGTCCTCTGGAGCAGACGGCACGCCACGTGAAGTCCCGGATCGGCATCTGCTTCAAACCGATCGCTTCCGGTCAGGTCGTGCTCGCCAGCCCGTCCAGTCCCCTCCGGGCATGGCTGAGCTCCACCTACCAGGACGCCGGGGCCATCGAGATGGAGGGCTACGGCTTCTGCCTGGCGGCGAGGCACAGCGGGACGTCGGCCCTCGTCATCCGGGGGATCAGCGACAACGCGGACGGCGAGAAGCACCGGTCCGACACCAACGGTGACCGGGAACGCGCGGCGGCGAACGCGGCGGAGGTGGCCGTCGCCGTACTCCAGGAGCACCAGCCACGACGCACCGCCGCCGAGCCGCCGCAGAGCGGTGGCGGTGCCCCAGGAACCACGGTGCCCAACGGCAACACAATGCCCGACCCACCCGTCAAGCGGCGCCGCCGCCGAGTCCCGGCCTCCACCCCTCCAGGACCCAAGCCACCGAGCGGGACCACCGGTACGCGCACCCGTGTCGACTGGCCCCGGATCTGGCGGAAGAACAAGAAGGCGCTGACCCGAGGTGGAGCGCTGGTCGTTGTCGCGGCCTTCACGTTCGTCGTCGTCTCGTCCTGCCACAGCGACGGCGCACCCGCCTCAAACGGCAAGACGCTCTCCAGCGGCGGGCTGTCGGCGTGCGGAGACCACGCCGATGCCTATCTGCGCATCGCCGCCTCCGTCGACAAGTCGGAGTCCCTGCGGCGCGCGGCGCGGGCCTACAAGAACCATTTGTCGGGCAGCACGTGCGTGGGCATCGTCGTCGACGACAAGAACTCGGGCGAGGCGATGCGGGCGCTGGTCGACGGCTGGCCCGAGTCCAGGTCCGGTGGCCTGGGCAAACCGGACGTGTGGGCGCCGGCCGGAAGCGCCTGGCTCTCCCTGGCCCGCGCCAAGGCGAAGGGCGAGAACAAAAAGCAGTTCCCGAAGACCGTGCATTCGATCGTGCAGAGCCCGCTGACCGTCGCGATGCCCAAGCCGATGGCCAAGGCCCTGGACTGGCCCGAACATCGCTTCACCTGGGCCCAGTTGGCCCAGTGGGCGAAGAACGCGGACGACTTCTGGGCGGACCACGGCAAGCCGCAGTGGGGGGCGTTCAAGCTCGGCAAGACAAACCCCGGCTACTCCACCTCCGGACTCAATGCCACCATCGCCGCCTTCTTCGCCGCCACGGGCACGAGCGGCGAGCTGGGCGTCGCGCACCTCGACAAACCCGCGAACCGCGCGTTCGTGAAGAGCATCGAGCAGGCCGCGGTCCACTACGGCGACACCACGCTGACGTTCCTCTCCAACCTCCGTGAGGCGGACCGGAGAGACCCGAACAAGGCCATGTCGTACATCTCCGCCGTCACGCTGGAGGAGAGTGCCGTCGCGGCCTACAACGAGGGCTATCCCTGCGGTGCGCTCAGCAGGGCCGACGACAGGGCCTGTAAGAAGACCAGCAAGCCGGACACCCCGCTGGTCGCGTTCTACCCGAAGGACGGCGTCCCGTCCTCCGACCACCCGTACATCGAGCTGACGACGATGACCTCGCCCAAGAAGGCGGTGGCGGACGACTTCCTCGCGTACCTGCACAGCCCGGAGGTCTACGCCCAGCAGTTCGCCCCCTACGGCTTCCGCACCCACGACAACAGGGCCCCCACGAAGAGCAAGCTGCTCACCCAGGCCTACGGGGTCCTGCCCCAGACGCAGTACGTCAAGATGCCGCTGCCCAAGGGCGAGGTGCTCGACCGCATGCTGCAGGTCTGGTCCACGCTGCGCCGCCGCGCCAACGTGCTCGTGGTCATCGACACCTCGGAGTCGATGAACGACGAGATCTCCGGCACGGGCGACACCAAGATAGAGCGCCTGAAGAACGCGGAACCCAAGCTCTTCGGCGAGTTCACCGGCACCGACCGGGTCGGACTGGTGAAGTTCTCCGACGCGGACGTTCTCGGCGGCGGACGCGACTACAAGGAACTCGTGCCGCTCGGCCCGTTCGACGAGAAGCTCCCCCGAGGCAAGCGCAAGGACCTGCTGGCCGACAACGTCCGCAACCTGGAACCGGAAGGCGCCACCGGCCTCTACGACACCCTCGACGCCCAACTGCGCACCATGCGCGAGCACTACGACCCGAAGGCCATCAACGCCATCGTCCTGCTCACCGACGGCCGCAACGAGGACAACGGCAGCCTGGCGAAGGAGGAACTCCTCAAGCGGATCGGCGACCGCGGCAAGCCCCAGGTGCGCATCTTCACCATCGCCTACGGAAGCGCGGCCGACGAGAACGACAAGAACGGCAAGACCGTACTCCAGGAGATCGCGGACGCCAGCGGTGGCCAGGAGTACGACGCGAGGCAGGCCAAGACGATCGAGACGGTGATCACGAGCGTGATCTCCAACTTCTGAGAACCGCTCGGGGGAGAGACGTCGGCCGGGGTCCGGCACGGGCAAGGGCCCCGCCGATCGGATCGGCGGGGCCCTTCATGCCGTACGGCGCGGACGGTCAGTTGCCCGACACCGTCACCGTCTCGTCGTTCTTCAGCTCGTCCACCAGCGTCTTGACCTTCGCCTTGTCCCAGACGAGGTTGCCGCCGGTGGAGCCGGAGATCGGCATGTTGATGGACTTGCCGTCGCCGCCGGTGACGCCCTTCATGGCCCAGAACATGTCGGCCAGGTCCCACAGGCTCATGTCCTTGTCGACGACGAGGGTGTCGAGGCCGGCACTCATCGTCGGGTAGAGCTTGAAGGGGTTGAGGACGGTCGAGGGGGTCGCGACCTGGTGGGCCAGGGCGGCCAGGAACTTCTGCTGGTTCTTCGTGCGCTGGAGGTCGCTCGCCGCGAAGGCGTGCCGGGTGCGGACGAAGGCGAGGGCCTGCTCTCCGTTGAGGGTCTGCTTGCCCTTCTGGAAGTCCGCGCCGGAGTATTTGTCCTTGAAGCCCTGGTCGAGGGTCATCTCCACGCCGCCGACCGAGTCGACGATGTCCGCGAAGCCCGCGAAGCCGATCTCGACGTAGTGGTCGATGTGCAGGCCGGTGTTGTACTCGATCGTGCGCACCAGCAGGGTCGGGCCGTCGAACGCGTAGGCCGCGTTCAGCTTGTTCGCACCCAGCGGGCCCTTGATCTTGCCGGACTCGGAGCCGCGGAACGTCGGAATCGTGACGTTCGAGTCGCGGGGCAGCGAGATCAGCGTCGAGCCGTTGTCACCGGTGTGCAGGATCATCATCGAGTCCGTGCGCTTGCCCTCGGCGGACCCGGTGTGCAGCTTCTTCTTCTCCTCGGCGGACATGCCCGCGCGGCTGTCGGAGCCGACGATCAGGTAGTTCGTGCCCTTGCCCCCGTCGGGCCGGTCGATGACCTTCGAGAGGTCCACCTCGCGGTTGAGCTTGGAGTCGGCCCAGAAGTACGTGCCCACGGACACCACGATCAGCAGCGTGACCAGGGTGATCGCGGTCCATTTGATCCGGCGCCGCCAGTTCGGCGCGGGCCGCGGCCCCCGGCCGCCCGCCCCGCCGGGCCCCTCGGGGCCGCCGCCGCCACCGTTCGGCTGCCCGTAGACATGGCCGGTGTTGTACCCGCTGTCGTATCCCTGGCCGTCGTCGTACCCCTGGCCGTCGGTGTACGACGGCTGCTGCGGGGGCACCCCCCGGCCGTACGGCGGCGCGGACGGGCCCGGACCGGGCGCCGTCGGGCCTCGCCGGACCTGGCGCATCACACGCGCGCTCTCCGGCTGGGGGCTCGCGCTGCCGCCGCCGTAGCGGTTGCTGCGGCGGTTTTCGTCGGACCACGCGTCGGGCCAATCGTTCATGTCGCCCAGTGTGCAGTGCCGCACTGTGTGCCTTACAAGAGAGTGCGAAGAATCATGGCAGGGCTGTTGCAGAGCTGATGCAAAGCAACCCTTGCGCGGCCCGGCATAAGGTGGACGCCATGACAGACCAGGCTCCCGCCCCGGAATCCGATATACCGGGTAAGCCGACCTCCGCGTCCCGGACCACCCTCAGCCACATCATGACCCACAACGACACCAACCTTCTGGGCACGGTGCACGGCGGCGTCATCATGAAGCTGGTCGACGACGCGGCCGGCGCCGTGGCCGGACGGCACTCCGGCGGGCCCGCGGTCACCGCCTCGATGGACGAGATGGCCTTCCTGGAACCCGTCCGCGTAGGCGACCTCGTCCATGTGAAGGCACAGGTCAACTGGACCGGACGTACATCGATGGAGGTCGGCGTCCGCGTCCTTGCCGAGCGTTGGAACGAGTCGACGCCACCCCAGCAGGTCGGCTCGGCCTACCTGGTCTTCGCCGCCGTCGACGCCGACGGCAAGCCGCGGCGCGTGCCGCCCGTCCTCCCGGAGACCGAGCGCGACGAGCGCCGCTGCCAGGAGGCCCAGATCCGCCGCACCCACCGGCTGGCCCGCCGCCGCGCGATCATGGAACTCCGGGAGAAGCGCCAGGCGGAAGGCCTCGACGAGGAGGCCTGACACACAGGGATACGGAGCCCGGGGCGTCGGGGTTCGGTCCGATGGGTCCGAGTACCCGTGCCGTCTACGGGCACACCTCCTGGTCCCCGGTCACCGCCCCGAACTCTCCCTGTCGGGGGTCGTCCGCCCGTACCCGTCTGATCTGCTTGAAGTCGGCCCCCGCGAGGACCTTCATGAGCGGGCCCTGCCCCTTGACCGCGCGCAGCTCACAGCCCGGCAGGGCGGCGGCGAGGGACTTCGCCGAGCGGTCCCAGCGGGGGTCGTAGGCGACGACGGTGCGCTTCAGGGTGCGGTCGGGCGCGTTGGCGGGCTGCCGCGTCGTACGGAACCCGGTGCCGCGCAGCGCGCTGTCCACGCGCTTGCCGAGGCCCTCGGTGGCCGTGCCGTTCTGGACCTGGACCTGGATCTGCTGCGGGGCCACATCGACGCGCAGGGCCTTGTTGCGGACCTTGTGCGGGGCGAGCGGCTTGTCGTCGCGCAGGGCCCGGAAGAGCTTCCCGGACTTGGCGTCGTCCCACTTCAGGGTCGAGCCGATGCCCTTGACGACGTATCCCATGCGCCCGATCGGCACGGTGGTGAACTCGGACGAGGCGGGGGAGAAGTTCCGCATCGCCCGGCCCAGGTCGAGCAGCTCCTCCGTGCCGAAGCCCTTGTCGGCGCGGACCGAGCCGAGCACGGCGTGCGTGACGTCGCGGAACTTCAGCGGGTTCAGCAGCACCCCGGAGGAGGTCGCCTGCTCGATCAGCGCCGCGAGGAAGCGCTGCTGGCGCTGCATACGGCCGAGGTCGGAGGATCCGTCGGCGTGCCGCGAGCGCACGTACTGCAGCGCCGCCCCGCCGTTCAGCTTGTGCGAGCCGGGGGCGAGGTCGAGCCCGGTGTAGGAGTCCTTCAGAGGTCCGGCGGTGCAGATCTCCACGCCGCCGAGCACGTCCACCGTCTTCATGAAGCTGGTGAAGTCGACCTCCAGATAGTGGTCGATCTTGACGTGCGTCATGTTCTCGACGGTGCGCACGGTCAGGTTCGGGCCCCCTTCCGCGTACGCCGCGTTGATCTTGATGGGGTGGGGGCCGTGCCGTTTGCCGGTGGTCTCGTCGGTGTGCGCGGGCGTCTCGGCGTACGAGTCGCGGGGCAGGCTGACGACGCTGGCCCGCTCCCGGTCCTCCGAGATGTGCACGATCATGATGGTGTCCGTGCAGTGGCAGGGGGCGCCGCCGAGCCGGTACTTCCTCTTCTCCTCCGGCGTGATCTTGTCCCGGCCGTCGGTGCCGACCAGCAGGACGTTCATGCCGTGGCCCGCCTGCGGGCGGTTCTTCATGTCCTTGAACGGGTCGACCCGGGCGATGTCCTCGTCGAGGCCGGTGACGACCGCGTGCCCGATGCCCGCCGAGGCGAGGACGACCACGGAGAACGTGGTCACCACCCGCATGCCCCAACGCGGCTTCCTGGGCCGTACGGCGGGCCGCCGTACGGGGGACGGCTGCGGGCGGCGCCGTGGCGGGGCGGGGGAGCGGGGCGGCGTGGGCAAGGGGGACACCTCCGCGTCGGCCGGGTGTGGGGGATCCGTGAGCACCGTAGGCCCATACGATCTGCGGCCCGGGCCTGAGGGCGGGCGGCGCGCGACCGTGTCCCCCATTCGCGGTAACGTGACGCCTGATGAGCGAGAAGTCTGACGTGCAGCCCCCCGCCGTATCCGTGATCATGCCGGTCCTCAACGAGGAGCGGCATCTGCGCGGGGCCGTCCAAGCGATCCTGGCGCAGGAGTACGACGGCGAGATGGAGGTGGTCATCGCCATCGGTCCGTCCTCGGACCGTACGGAGGAGATCGCCGCCGAGCTCGTACGGGAAGACCCGCGCGTCCACACGGTGCCGAACCCGACCGGCCGCACCCCCGCCGCGCTCAACGCCGCGATCAAGGCGTCCCGCCACCCGATCGTGGTCCGCGTCGACGGGCACGGCATGCTCTCGCCGAACTACATCTCGACGGCCGTACGGCTCCTGGAGGAGACCGGCGCGCAGAACGTCGGCGGCATCATGCACGCCGAGGGCGAGAACGACTGGGAGCACGCGGTCGCCGCCGCTATGACGTCGAAGGTCGGCGTCGGCAACGCGGCCTTCCACACGGGCGGCGAGGCGGCCCCGGCCGAGACCGTGTATCTCGGAGTCTTCCGGCGTGAGGCGCTGGAGCAACAGGGCGGCTACAACGAGGAGTTCATCCGCGCCCAGGACTGGGAGCTGAACTTCCGCATCCGTGAGGCGGGCGGCCTCATCTGGTTCTCGCCCGAGCTGAAGGTGTCCTACCGGCCGCGGCCGAGCGTGCGCGCCCTCGCCAAGCAGTACAAGGACTACGGCCGTTGGCGGCATGTCGTCGCCCGCTACCACGAGGGCTCCATCAACCTGCGCTACCTCGCCCCGCCGACCGCGGTGTGCGCGATCGCCGCGGGCGTCGTGGTCGGCGCGGCACTGACCCCGTGGGGCCTCGTGGTCCCCGGCGGGTATCTGGCCGCGATCGCGCTGGGCTCCCTGCCGGCGGGCAAGGGGCTGCCGCTCAAGGCCAGGCTGCAGATCCCCGTCGCCCTCGCCACCATGCACATGTCGTGGGGCTGGGGCTTCCTGACCAGCCCGAAGTCGCTGGCGAAGAAGGTCATCGCCTCGCGCCGCCCGGCGGTTCTCGCCTCGAACTGAGGCCGTACGTACGGCAGTTGGGCCCCTCTCCGGCGCGGAGAGGGGCC
>NZ_JBEXDZ010000236.1:0-10302 GCF_040606085.1 Streptomyces sp. NPDC005485
GCCTCGTGGGCCCACGAGGCGGCGTCTTTCCCCATGGCCGACCACATCGCTGGGTCCCCTCGTCCCTCATCACCGGCGGCCTCCCCGCACCGCCCCGCGGCTAAGCACCTCTGGACACGTCGAGCAGCCGCGGGGCGCACCACTCTACGACCGGAAGGCGGACCCGCCGTGTACGCGTTCGGCCTCTGCATCGACCGGCACTACCTCACCCCCGGCCTCGCCATGATCACTGGCCTGGCGGACAGCCTCACCCCCAACGCCCGCAGGACTGCTGCGCTGCGCGTCCTCACTCTCGACCTCGCTCCTAACCACGCGCTGCTCCTCTCCGATCTCGCCAAGCGGGCCGGCTTCGGCTCCTTCGACCTCGCCCACCGCGCCCCGCTGCGCGTCTCGCGGATGGCCGACGCCTCGTACATCACCGTCACCACCTACCTGCGGTTCGAGTTCACGGCGGCGTTCGTCCGACGCCCGTATCTGATCTACGTGGACGCCGACACCCTCGTTCGCGGCGACCTGACCACGCCGCTCAACGCCCTCAACCCCGGTGAACTCGGCGCTGTACCCGACGAGTTCAACCCGGCCGTCGGTGAATGCCCGGCCCTGCCCGGCGCCGCGGAATGCTGGCCGCACCTCAAGGGGCGCCCCTACTACAACGCCGGTCTGCTGTGGGCCCACACCACCGACCTCCCCGCCATCCGGCGCGGCGTCGTACATGCCCTGATCCGGCAGCGTCGGCACATCCTCCACAACGACCAGGACGCCCTGAACCTGTGGCTCCTGCGCACCGGCCGCGTCCGCCCGGTCGACGCCGGCTACAACCGATTCGAAGTCCACCGCTACCTCGAACGCGGCAACTGGGTGCGCCGCGTCGTCACCCGCCCCCTGCGCCCCGATCCGGCCGCAGCCCTCGTCCACTTCGTGGGCCCGGAGAAGCCGTGGCAGACGGCCTGCCCGCCCACGGACGACGTCCGGGAGTACCGCGCCCTCCTGCGGCGCGCCCTGCGACACACCCGCGCACTGGGCGCCGCCCACCCCGAACCCGTGGGGCTTCGATGAGCACGCCCCCTCCGATGGTCTCCCGCGCCTGCGCCACGCTTCTCGGCACGCCTGCCCGGACTGCAGAGCGCCTGAAGACAGGTTCCCGCACCGCCGTATACCGGGCCCGCCTTCGCGACGGCCGGAGCGTGATCGTGAAGCTGTACGCGCCCACCGCCCGCCGCAACGCGCTCACCGAAGCGACAGCGATCCGCGCGGCTGCGGCGGCCGTGCCCGTCCCGGAGATGCTCGGCAGTGGCACCGCCTCGGATGAAGACGCCACCGCGCTCATCCTCTCCGACCTCGGCTCCTGCACCCTGGGCACCGCCGTACGTGCCGGCCGTATCCCCCGCTCTCAGGCGCTCCAGGACCTTGGCGGCCTCCTCGGCCGCCTGCACCGGGCGCCCGTCATGCGGTCGGTGCCACGACGGCCGTTCATCGACGCCGTCTCCGCACTGACCGGCCGCTGCCCGTCCGAACTGCTCGATCGGATCGCCCCCGCGCTCGCTCTCATCGCCGACACCCCCGACACGGCACCGACGGTGTGGTGCCACGGGGACCTCCACTTCGACAACGTCGTCCTTTCCGGCTCCCAGGACACGCGCCATCTGGTCGATTTCACCGACGCCGGCCCCGGCCGGCGGGAGTCGGACGTCGCCCATGCCCTCGTCATGACCGCCGCCCACACACCGTGCGACCGCGAAGCGCTCACCAGCCGATACTCCCTCGCCCTGGACAACGCCCGCCTGTCGGCATGGGTGGTCTTGATCACTGTCCGCTGCTGGGCCTATGCCGCCCCCGGTGAGGACCAAGCGCTGTGGTCGCTCCGCCTGGCCGACCTCACCCACCAGACACCCCACCTGTTCCGCACACAACGCACAGAGAGGACTTCCTGATGACCGGACCAGGACTGGCAGTTGTCATCCCTGCCCACAACGAAGCCGCCTACCTGCCCCACTACCTCCCCACCGTTCTCGCCTCCCTCTCCCGATGGGAGGAGACGAGCGGCCAGCAGGGGGAGGTGATCGTGGTCGACAACGCCTCCACCGACGCCACCGCCGACATGGCTGCCTCCTTCGGCGCCCGCGTCATCAGCGAAAGCGTCCGCAGCATCGGCCGGGTCCGCAACAGCGGCGCAGCCGCTACCGGCAGTCGGCGGCTGTTCTTCACGGACGCCGACGTCGCCCTGCCCGTGGAAGCGGTCACCGCCGCGGCAGCGGCGATGGACGCAGGGGCGGTCGGCGGCGCCATCCCGCCCCTCTACACCCCTAAGAGGCTCGGGGCGCGACTGCTGTGCGCGTACTGGGACCACTACCGCACCGCCCATGGCGGCGCGCAGGGTGTCGCCCAGTTCGTCACCGCCGCGGCCTTCGAGGAGGTGGGCGGGTATCGCGACGACCTGTTCATGAGCGAGGACGTCGACTTCTTCACCCGCCTGACGGCCCATGGGCGTGCCACCGCCGCCCCAGTCGCGATCCTGGACGAGTTGCGCGTACGCCCCTCCACCCGCCGCTACGACCAGTGGTCCAGCCTCCGGATGCTGTGGTGGCAGAACCCCGTGACCGCCCGAATGCGGCTCGGCTCCGCGCGCATGTGGCGCCACTGGTACGAGAGCACCGTCCGATGAGCCAGGAGCCTCCCATGACCGTGGCCCTGCCAGTGCCGGACGCGGAAGGGATCTACACCTTCCCCGACGACCTCCTCCGCGCCCACCAGGAGTGGACCGACCACCTCGTCAAACGCCACCGCTCCCACGACCATCACGTCATCGAGCTGATGGCCCCGCACGACGGCCGCCCCTACTTCATCGAGCGGCGCCACCCGTCCGGCCGCCCCGTCCTCGCCATCGAACCGCACCACGACGACTTCGCTCTGTCGGCCTCCGGAACCTTCCTCGCCCACCCCCGCCGGCTCACAGTGGCCACGGTGTTCACCCGCTCCACCAGCGTCCACCCGGCCTTGGAGGACGCCTACACCACCGAGGCCGCCGTGTCCGACCTGCGCAACCGGGAAGGCGCCGCCGCACTCGCTCCGCTCGGCGCCAACCGGGTCCTCCTCGGCCACAAGGACGCCGACCCGCCGTACCGGCCCTACAGCCCAGACCGTCTGGAACAGATCACCGACGAACTCCGCGAGGTCGTCGACGCCCATCCCGACGCCGAACTCCTCGCCCCGGCCGCCGTCACCCGGCACCCCGACCACCTCCTCGTGCACGAGGCCGCGGTCCGCCTCGGATGCCGGTGGTTCTGGGAAGACCTTGCGTTCTGGTCCACCTACGCGCTCGCCGGATGCGACCAGCGCCTCTTCCGTGCCCGCACCGGCCCGACCATGGCCACCGAACTGGTCGACATCACCGACGTGATCCTCGACAAGACCACCGTCCTGCGGATGCACGGCTCCCAGATGCACCCCGCCCGGAAGATGTACCGGCCTATCCGGCACGCCTGGGCCACCGCCGCCGACCTCCCGGCCGGCACCGGAACCTACACGGAACGCTTCTACCGGACGGAGTCCCCGTGAAGATCATCGCCCTCGAAGGACCCTCGTACGCGGGGAAGTCCACCGCGATACAGCACCTGCGCAACTGCGGCATCGAGGGACGGGCATACGTGTCCGGCTGCTACATCAGGCACATCGCGCACCGCGACGACATCCCCCCGGCCCGCACCGACTCCGCAGCCGCACAACTCGCCGCATTCGAGAAGTTCATGGCCATCGAAAACGCCCGGGTCCGTGCGGCACTCGCCAGCGCCAAGCCCGTAGCAATCCTCGACCGCTCCGTCGACACCCTCCTTGCCCACGGCCACGCCCTCGACGCCCTGTTCGGTTACGACGTCCACCACCAGCTCCGCGACCGACTCCAGGAGCTCCCGTTCCTCCGCCCCCACCACACCCTCTACCTCGACGTACCCGCCGAAGTACTGACCCTGCGCCGCAAAACGGCCGGGCATACGGCAGTCGAGTCCGACTACTTCCTCCACGATCCAGAGTTCCTCGCCCATGCCCGGGACTACTTCGTCTCACGAGCGCAACCGCCGGTCTCGCGGGAGGTGACCGTCATCCCCGCCGACACCGGTCTGACCGACGTCGCCCATGTGGTGGAGGCCCTCGTCACGTTCTGGACGAGGTGACCGGCCGATGCCCACAGCCCTCTTCGCGTGGCGGCGCACCCCACCCCCGCTCTTCATCGGCGGGGCCGAGGTCAGCCAGCAACTCCTCGCCGAGGAGCTCGCCGCAGCCGGCTGGCAGACCGTCTATCTCGGCTCCCACCAAGCGCCCTGGGACCAAGCCACACAGCTGCCACAGCTACGGGCCTTCCTCGACGCCCACCACACCCACCATGCGGCGACGCAGGGCGAACTGCGCTACCGATGGAACGGGGTGGACTGCATCGCCGTACCGCAGCAACGGACTGCGTCCGCCCTCGACAGCCTGCTGTCGAAGCTGCGTCCCGACGTCGTATTCACGTCACAGGAGGGCGCGGCGGACCTTGCCGCCCAAGCCCGGCCCGCCGCACTCGTCGCGGGCATCTTGCACTCCGTATCAAAGACCGGGCTTGGAGTCCTCGCCGGCCAGCCGCACTACGGCCTGGCCGTCTCCGAATTCGTCCGCCGCCGGGCACCGCAGACCGACGGAACCCGTCTCGCCGTCCTCCACCCGCCCTTCGCACCACCCCCGCCGAGCCACCACGTGCCGCGCACCAGGTCGGTGCTCATGGTCAACCCGATCCCCGCCAAGGGCTCCGGCCTCCTGCACCATCTCATCCGCGTCATGCCGGAACAGCATTTCACCCTGGTCGAAGGCTGGTGGAACACCGCCGACCAGTTCGCCGCATACCCCAACGTGACCTTCGTCCCGCGGGTCTATGACATGAACCCCTTCTACCGCAGTCACCGCCTTCTGCTGGTGCCGTCCACGGTGGAGGACGCGTTCCCCCGGGTCATCATCGAAGCCGCGCTGCACGGGACCGTGACCATTGGCACCGACCGGGGCGGCATACCCGAAGCCATCGGCAACACCGGAATCGTCCTGCCTCACACGGCAGAGACCCAGGCGTGGGCGGACGCGATCCGCACCACCGACCACGAGGCTCTCGGAGGGCAAGCACGACGGCAGGCGGCACGTCTTGCCCGGCCGCGTCTGCCGGACCTCCAGGCCCTCGGGATCTACCCTGCGGCTAACGCGTCCTCAACCTGATCGAGCCGGTCGGTCCACCAGTGCAGCAGCGCCTCGTCAGCGGCGAACAGCTCATCGCAGGAGTAGTCACCGCGGTCGTAGTGGAACTCCAGCTGCCAGAAGTCCGTCATCCGCTTCCACCACAGCCTGCGGGCACTGTCCACGAGCGCGGTGACGTCCAACGGCATCACGGTCCGGTAGCCGCGGACGAACGCCGAGACACGGGCGAGGTCGAACACCCCGTCCACCCCGAACTGCACCTGCGCCGTCCGCACGACCTCTTCCGCGTACGGCCGCACACCGACCCGGTCCCAGTCCAGGACGGCGACCAGCTCCTCGCCCTCCCACAGCAAGTTCCGGTACTGGAAGTCACCGTGTGTCCACCCATGGGAACCCGCGGGGGTCCCGTGCTGCGGACGGAGATGAGCGTGCTTGGTGATCAGTGCCCGACGGTGATCGAGAGCAGCGGAAACCGCCGCGTCGAAGGCACTGCCGATCCCTCTGGCGACTACAGCCTCGGACAGCCGGTGGGACTTCTCCACAGCCCTCTCCGGCAGCGTGACATCCGCCGAAACCGTATCGGGCACGGCAGGCAGCAGACCCCTATCGCAGACCCGGTCCAGGCTCAGGTGCAGGCGCCCCAGGTGGGCGCCCAGCGAGGCCGCCTCAGTCAGGCTGAGGTCGATGCCGCGGACGTGAGCACCTGCGGCCCACGGGAACAGGCACCAGACGCCGCCCTCAACCTCAGCGACCAGGGAACCTGTGGTGGTCGTGACCGGAGCGCTGACCGGGATGCTGTCTTCACCGAGTGCGCCCAGGATGCCGAGGTTGCGGCTCAACCGGTCAAGGGAGACGTCGGTGACCCGCTTGAGGGCGAACGCCCCGGCCGGAGTGTCCACCTTCCAGTTCACGTTCATCAGCCCGTCGGCGAGGTGGCGGGGTTCCCGCACCTCTCCGACGCCGAAGGCGTCGGCCAACTCGGCGAGAACGCTGCCGGGGATGGCGGTCCGGTCGGCCACGGTCGCGTCAGTCACCCGGGGGACGATACGCGAGCGCGGCACACTCAGCCATGAGGATCACGCACATCATCCCAAGGTCTGCCACCGGGTCAAGTAGCCGCACCTCGCCGATCCCTGCCGTCGGCGACAGCTTCCGTTTCCGCGCGTCGTGGCCATTGCAGTCCGCGCGTCTCCAGCTCACCGGCCTGCCCGGCGGCCGCGGCCCGGCCGCCAGGTACTCCTGGTACTCGACAGCGGCACTGGCGCACATGGCAGCGCGCACCCCCGACGTCGGCGCGCCAAGCTGCTTGGCGAAGGCGGCGTCCGGCGGGCCGACGACGCTGACGGCCAGACCAGTTCCGCGGTCGCGGCGTTCGCGGTCGTCGCCACCGTGGCGCCCAGGTGTTTGGCGAGTTGGATGACCGTCGACCCGAGGCCTCCGGCACCGGTACGGCAAGGACGGCGCCCGCGCTGCAGCGTACCCGAGCCCACCGTCGCAGACCGTGACGTCCTGGTCAGGGTGAGCGCCGCCAGCATCAACCCGCTGGACAAGATGGTCCGCAACGGGGAGTTCAAGCAACTCCTCAAGTACAAGCGCCCGTTCGTACTCGGCCACGACCTGGCCGGCGTCGTGACGCGAGTCGGCTCCGCCGTACGCGGCCTCGAAGTCGGCGACGAGGTCTACGCCCGCCCGCGCGCCCTGCGGGTGGGGGGCTTCGTGGAGTTCATCGCGATCGACCAGGACGATGTCGCGCCCGAGCCGGCCTCGCTCTCGCCGTAGGAGGCAGCCGCGGTGCCGCTGGTGGCTCTGGCCGCCTGACAGATCTTTGTCGACCATGGCGCGTGAAGCCGGGCCCCCTTCACGTCGGCCGACTCTCTGCGCGGGTGTTCCGGTGGTCGGTGTGATTCTTGGGGCCTAGGCTTGCCTACCGGTTCCCGCTGGACACAGAACGTCCGGGACACCGCCATAGCGATCTCCCGGCCGGGCTCCGTGCTGCCCGACCCGTTCCGGGTCGGCCGCCTGGATGGACGCCAGCGTGGTGCTGCTGTCCCACACGCTGATCTGGACGGCGCCCTCAACGATCTCCAGGTCCAGCAGGCACGGGCCGGTCGCGTACTTGCGGGCGTTGGTGACCGGCTCGCTGACGACCAGCTGCGCCATGCCCATCGCCCGCTCCGACACCGGCAGCCCGCACGGCCTGCACCGTGGCGAGGAAGTCGCGGGCCATGGCACGGGCCTCGGCGATCTCCGCGCCGCCCTGGAACGCGGCACCGGTCCTGATCAGACGGTCGGCAAGCGGGTCCTGGCGCTCATTTTGGGCAGCAGCATCCATGGAACCGCCTCACGTCCGAAGCGCCGAGCAGTGCCCACCCCGCATACCCCCGGAACACCACAGCACGCGCCGGCACACGAGGTCACGGCGGCGCGTAAACCTTCGGGCCGTGCCTCCGCGGCGTCGAAGTGGGCCGACCGCATCAGATGCCTGTGCAACGAGGCCGGCCCTGCCCTTCTCAGCGGTGGCTCGGGCGAGGCAACAACGCGAACGCGCTCTCCGCTATCGACGTCAGGCGGGCGGGACTGTGGCCGTACGCGCCTACGACATCGCTGCCGCGGATGACGGTCAGCAGAAGGTACGCAAGGTCGTCGGGATCCGCGTCGGGGTCGATGTCGCCGTTGCGCTGCGCCGCCCGCACACACTCGGCCACCGCCGTCCTGACCACGGAGAAGCAGTCGTGGGCCAGGCGTTTCACCTCGGCGTCGGAGGCGCCGACCTCCAGGGCCATCTTGGCGGCGAAGCAGGCCGCCGCCGCCCGGTCAGAGGCGGGGGGTACGTCGGGGGCGAGTGGCACTCCGTGGACGGCGCGGAGCAAGTATGCGTGCAGTCGTTCCAGGGCGCCCTCGTCCGGTCCGGCGAGCATCTTCGGCGGACCCTGCCCCAGCCGGGCGAAGTAGCCGGTCATCGCCTGCAGCAGCACGCCGTGCTTGCCGTCGAACGCGGCATAGAGGCTGCCGCGGCCCAGGCCGGTGGCGGAGCTGATGTCGTCGACGCTCGTGCCGTTGTAGCCCGAGGCGCGGAACTGCCGCTCGGCGGCATGGAGGACGTGGTCGCGGTCGAAGCTTCGTGGTCTCGCCATACACCGAAGGTAAAGCCGACCCACCCTTCTTGACAAGTCAGTACAGAACCGCCTAGGTTCCTGACTGTTCAGTACACAACTGTCCTGAGCTTGCCGGACAGGCTTGGTCCGGGCTTGCAGGACCGGTACGGACCGTGTCGGCCTCAGCGCGGGCGACCCCGCACAGCGCACGACGAAGTCATGCCCACAACCGAAGGAACCACCATGCAGACAGCTCACCCAGTGGCCCTCGTGACGGGCACCTCCTCCGGGATCGGGCGGGCGGCGGCGCTCGCCCTCGTGGACGCCGGCTTCGCGGTGGTCGGCACGAGCCGCAACGCGGCGAACGCCAGGCCGCTCGCCGGGGTGACGTTCCTCGATCTCGACGTGGCCGGCGACGAGTCGGTCCGCTCCCTGGTCGGGGAGGTGATCGATCGGTTCGGCCGGATCGACGTCCTGGTCAACAACGCAGGCGTGGGCGCGGTCGGCGCCGGCGAGGAGAGCTCGATCGACCAGGCCAAGCAGGTCTTCGACATCAACGTCTTCGGCCTGATGCGGATGACAAACGCAGTGCTGCCCCACATGCGCGCCCAGGGCAGTGGCCGCGTGGTCAACGTCGCCTCGATGCAAGGTCGGGTCCCAGGGCCCTTCATGGCCGTCTACGCCGCCACCAAGCATGCGGTCGAGGGCTACGCCGAGTCCGTCGACCACGAGCTTCGCGAGCACGGCGTGCGAATGCTGCTGGTCGAGCCGGCCTACACAAGCACGAGTTTCGAGGCGAGCAGCCTGGCACCCGACTCGCCCCTGCCGGTCTACGCCGCACAGCGGGAGATCGCCCGAGACGTGCTGGCCACAGCCCTGCGCACCGCCGACCACCCGGACGTTGTCGCGAAGGTGATCGTCGCGGCCGCCACCGATTCCAAGCCCAAGCTCCGGTACCCCGCCGGCCCGATGGCCAGACGCGTCAGCATCCTGCGCCGGATCGTGCCCTCGCGCGCCTTCGACAGCCAGATCCGCAAGCTCAACCGACTGACCGGCTGACCCCGCAGTACACCCGGCGCCCGAGGAGACGCACATGTCCAAAACCAGCGACACCGAAGCCGGCATCGGCATCTGTCGTCCGGCCGCTCTTGGAAAAGGCTGACACACATGGAGTTCGAACACGTCACCTTCGACCTGCCACACGGCACCTTTCACGCGCTGCAGGGTGGTGATCCCGATGGTCGACCGACGCTCGTCCTGCACGGCTTCCCGGACCATCCGCCGACCGCGAAGCCCTTCCTCGCCGAGCTCGGCCGCCGCGGACGTCACGTGCTCGCACCCTGGCTTCGCGGTTACGCGCCGTCCCCGACCGCGGGGCCGTTCGACTTCGCATCCCTCACCAGCGACGTGCTCGCGCTGATCGACCGCTGGTCTCCCGGGCGAGCCGTGGAGTTGGTCGGCCACGACTGGGGCGCCCTGCTCACCTACAGTGCCAGCGTCACCGCGCCGGAGCGGATCGAACGCGCGGTCACGCTCGCAGTCCCCCACCCAGTCACGTTGCTGAGCCGGCCGCGCCTGGCTCAGCTACGCCGGATCTGGTACATGGGGCTCTTTCAACTGCCGGGAAGCGGCTGGCTGGCCTCCGCCCGCGATCTCGCCTTCATCGACCGCCTCTGGCGTCAGTGGTCGCCCAACCTCTCGCTCGATCCAGCTCTGCAGGCAGAGCTGCACGAGCACCTGCGGGTGAGCATGCCCGCGCCTCTGAAGTACTACCGGGCGATGCTGCGACCCGGCATGATCGGGGCGACGCGCCGCCTGGCTCAGCCGATCACGGTGCCCCTGCTGCAGCTCTACGGTGCCGACGACGGCTGCTTCCTTCCCCCGCAGGTCGATGACCGGCATCGGTTCGCCGCCCCGCACGCGATGGAGGTCGTCCCCGACGTCGGTCACTTCCTGCACATCGAGGCCCCCGAGGCGATCGCGGAACGGATCGCGG
>NZ_JBEXDZ010000237.1:0-10291 GCF_040606085.1 Streptomyces sp. NPDC005485
CGGTAGGCGGGCGACCCCGAGGGGTCGGCCGACGGACGCGTGCCGTCGGCGGCCGCCTCCGCGGCCCGTGCCACCGCGCCGGCGTCCGCCGCACCGAAGAGCGTCTCCTCGGTGGCCGCCGCCCGCAGCGGGGTCGGGCCCATGTTGGTCAGCCCGATCCGTGCCTGGGCGATGTGCCCGTTGTCGCGGCGCACCAGCGCGGCCACGCCGACCACTGCCCAGGCCTGCGCGACCCGTTGGAACTTCTCGTAGTGGAAACCCCAGTCGTCGGCCGTAGGGATCCGCACCTCCACGAGCAGTTCGTCCGGCCGCAGCGCGGTCTGCAGGTAGTCGACGAAGAACTCCCGGGCGGGGATGGCCCGCGCCCCCTGCGGCCCCACGGCCAGCAGCGTGGCGTCCAAGGCGAGGATCACGGCGGGCAGGTCACCGGCCGGATCGGCGTGGGCCAGTGACCCGCCGAGGGTGCCGCGATGGCGTACGGCGGGATCGGCGACGGTGGCCGTGGCCGCCGCGAGCAGCCCGGCGTGCCGGCGCACCCGCGGGTCGCGCAGCACGTCGTGGTGGGTGGTCATCGCGCCGATGACGAGCGTGCCCTCGTCCTCGCGGATCCCGCGCAGCTCGGGTATCCGGCCCACGTCGACGACGAGTTCGGGAAACGCGAGCCGCAGCCGGAGCAGCGGCAGCAGGCTCTGCCCGCCGGCGAGGACCTTGGCGTCCTCACCGGCGTCCGCGAGGGTGCGCACGGCCTCCTCGACGCTCGTCGGCCTGGCGTATGCGAATGCCGGGGGAATCATGTCGCAGCCTCCTGGAGGGCCTCCCAGACCCGTTGCGGAGTACAGGGCATCGCGACTTCGGTGACACCCAGCGGGCGCAGGGCGTCGACGACCGCGTTGACGACGGCGGGCGTCGACGCGATCGTCCCCGCCTCGCCGACTCCTTTGGAACCGAGGGGATTCGTGGTGGACGGCGTCACGGTCCGGTCCGTCACGAAGTCCGGCAGGTCAGCCGCCGAGGGCACGAGGTAGTCGGCCATCGTGCCGGAGAGCAGGTTGCCGTCGTCGTCGTACACGGCCTCCTCGTACAGCGCCTGCGCGATGCCCTGCGCGAGCCCGCCGTGCACCTGTCCCTCGACGATCATCGGGTTGATGACGCGGCCGACGTCGTCGACGCAGACGTAGGAGCGGATCGAGGTCCTGCCGGTCTCGGTGTCGACCTCGACCGCGCACAGGTGTGTCCCGTGCGGGTAGGAGAAGTTCTCCGGGTCGACCAAGTGCTCGGCGTTGATGGTGGGTTCCATGCCGTCGGGCAGGTCGTGCGAGGAGAACGTCGCGAAGGCGACCTCCTGGATGCTCCTGCGGGCGTCGGGCGAACCCTTCACCGAGAACACGCCGTTGGTGAACTCGAGGTCGTGCTCGCTCGCCTCCAGCAGATGCGCGGCGACCTTGCGCGCCTTCTCCACGACCTTCTGAGCGGCCTGGTGCACCGCGGTCCCGCCGACGACGAGCGAGCGTGAGCCGTAGGTGTCCATGCCCTGTGGAGCGGTGCCGGTGTCGCCGTGCAGGACCTGGACGTCGTCGAAGGGCACCCCAAGTACGTCGGCGGCGATCTGGCTCCAGCAGGTCACGTGCCCCTGCCCGTGCGGGCTGGTGCCGGTGACCACCTCGACCTTGCCGGTCGGCAGCATGCGGATGCTCGCCGCCTCCCAGCCGCCGGCCGAGTACCGCAGATCCCGCAGCACCCGGCTCGGCGCGAGCCCGCACATCTCCGTGTACGTGGACACGCCGATGCCCAGCCGTACGGCGTCTGCGCGTTCGTTGCGCTTGTGCTGCTCCGCGCGCAGTTCGTCGTACCCGAAGAGCGCGAGCGCCCGGTCCGTGGCGGCCTCGTAGTTGCCGCTGTCGTAGGTCAGTCCCGCGACGGACGTGTACGGGAACTCCTCGTGCCGGATCCAGTTGCGTCGCCTCAACTCGATCGGATCCAGACCGAGTTCGACGGCCAGCTCGTCCATGATCCGTTCGATGGCGTACGTCGCCTCGGGGCGCCCGGCGCCGCGGTAGGCGTCGGTGGGTGTGCGGGTCGTGAACACTCCGGTGCACGTGAAGTCGTACGCGTCCATCTTGTAGATCCCCGGGTACATGAACGCGCCGAGGATCGGGATGCCCGGCGTGACGAGCATCAAGTACGCGCCCATGTCGGCCAGCAGCCGGACCTTGAGCCCGTTGATCCCGCCGTCACGGTTGGCGGCGATCTCGACGTCCTGGATCATGCCGCGCCCGTGATGGGTCGCGAGGTATCCCTCGGAGCGCGACTCGGTCCACTTGACGGGCCGCCCCAGCCGTCGGGCGACGGCGAGCGCGAGGGCCTCCTCGCCGTACACCTGGAGCTTGGAGCCGAAGCCGCCGCCGACGTCGGGGGCGATCACCCGGAGCTTGTGCTCGGGGATGCCCGTGACGACGGACAGCATGATCCGCAGGATGTGCGGGATCTGCGTCGAGGAGTGGACGGTGTACTCGCCGGAGGCGGCGAGCGGGGTGACGACGACGGCGCGCGGTTCCATGGCGTTGGGGATCAGCCGTTGCTGGTGGAAGCGGCGGCGCAGGACGACGTCGGAGCGGTGCCGGACGGCGGCGTAGTCCTCGCCGGTGGCCAGCCGCCAGTCGTAACAGCGGTTGGTTCCCTTGTCCGCGTGGACGAGTGGGGAGTCGTCGGCGAGGGCGGCCTCCAGGTCGAGCACCGGCGGCAGCGGGGTGTAGTCGACCTCGACGGCCTCCAGCGCGTCGGCGGCCGCGTACCGGTCGCGGGCCACGACGACGGCCACCGGGTCGCCCGCGTGGCGCACCTCGTCGACCGCGATCGGGGGATGGTCGGGCAGCACGATGTCCTCGGTGACCGGCCAGGCGCAGGGCAGCGAGCCGAGGCCTTCGGCGAGGTCGCTGCCGCTGAACGCGGCGACGACACCGGGCCGTTCGCGGGCGGGGGAGACGTCGACGCGGTCGATGCGGGCGTGCGCCATGGGGCTGCGCAGGATCGCCAGGTGCAGCAGCCCGTTGACCGTGATGTTGTCCGTCCAGGTGGTCTGGCCGGTGATCAGCCGGGCGTCCTCCTTGCGCGGCCGGGAGCGGCCGACCTCGTGTTCCGTGACCTGGTCGGTCATGTCGAGACCTCCTGCCCGGAGGCGGCGAGGACCGCGCGCACGATGTTCTGGTAGCCGGTGCAGCGGCAGAGGTTGCCCTCCAGCGCCTCCCGTACCTGCCGCGGACCCGGGTCCGGGTTCTCCCGAAGCAGATCCCGGGCCGCCATGATCATGCCCGGGGTGCAGTACCCGCACTGCAGCGCGTGCCGCTCGTGAAACGCCTGCTGCAACGGATGCCACTCCCCGTCCCGGGCCAGCCCCTGGATGGTGGTCACTTCGCTCCCGTCGGCCTGCACGGTCAGCACCGAGCAGCTCTTGACGCTCTCCCCGTCGAGGTCCACCGTGCAGGCCCCGCAGTTGGAGGTGTCGCAGCCGACCGGGGTGCCGGTCAGGCCCAGGCGGTCGCGCAGGTAGTGGACCAGGAGAAGACGGGGTTCCACCTCGTCCTCGTACGTCGTGCCGTCCACCGTCACCGAGATACGGGTCATGTGCCCTCCCAGGGAACCGTGCGAGGGAAATCAGCCACCGGAGGTGATGGGCGTCACTCTAGGACCGCACTGCGGGAGGGGGGAGGGTTGCGACAGGCATTGTTGAGCGTTGCACGAGGGCGGTGTTCGTCCGAGCCCGCGGGCGCAGCCGAGCCCCTCCCCGGGAGGGCGAACGGTGGGTCAGCCGCCCCGCACATGGGCCAGTAACGCCCGGACATTCCGGGTCGCGGCGTGGTCGGGCCCGAAGAGGCGCTCGCTGTCGGCCAGAGTGCGCTGGAACAGCTCCGCGCTGCGCTCCTCGTCGCCCGCCGCGTGGTGGGCGTGGGCGAGCTCGCAGCGGGACAGCAGGGTGTAGGGATGGCCGGGGCTCAGGATGCGTTCACGGTCCGCCAGGGTCCGCCGGTGGAGCGGGACGGCGCGCGCCGGGTTCCCCGCCAGTTCGTGGGCGCGGGCGAGGTTGTCACGGCACAGCCGGGTGCGCAGGTCGTCGGGGCCGAGGACGCGCTCGCGACCGGCCAGGGCACGTTCGTAGAGGGGAATGGCACGACCGGGGTCGCCGGCCGCCGCGTAGCCGGAGGCGAGGTTGTTGCAGAACGTGAGCGTGTCGACGTGGCCGGGGCCGAGGACGCGTTCCGCCGCGGCCAGGGTTCGCTCGAACAGCGACACGGCCCGGTCGAGATGCCCTGCCTCCTGACAGACGCCTCCGAGGTTGCTGGTGGCGACCAGGGTGTCGTGATGGTCGGGACCGCGCTCGCGCTCCGACTCGGCCAGGCGCCGTTCGAGCAACAGGACCGGATCGTCCTCGGGCAGGGGTGTTTCATACGGCCGGTCCACGGTCCCGCGGAACGACGCGACACCCTCGATCGCTTCGTCCTCCGTGGCCCGCCGCAGCTCCTCCCGAAGTGCCCCCATGGTCATGGCGCATTCCCCGCATGGCTTCGCGGACATGGCATCCGCCCCCTCGTCTGCCGCCCGGTTACAGGCTATGCGCGGCGCCGTCCGGCAGACCCCCGCCGTCGCCATAAATCCGTTGCCCTCACGCATCGCCGCCTGCTGCACTATGAAGGACGTTTTCACCGAGCCGTCGAGATCGAGGAGCAGCAATGCGCACACCGTTCATGTCCCCGCAGGAAGGAATCACTCCCATTTCAAAGGACATGACACCCGGTGCATTTGCTGAACCTGGGAATTCTGGCGCATGTAGACGCCGGTAAGACAAGCCTGACCGAGCGGCTGCTGCACACGGTCGGGGTCATCGACGAGGTCGGCAGCGTCGATGACGGAAGCACGCAGACCGACTCCCTCGCGCTGGAGCGGCAGCGCGGGATCACGATCAAGTCCGCCGTGGTGTCGTTCGCGGTCGACGACGTCACCGTCAACCTGATCGACACCCCCGGCCACCCGGATTTCATCGCCGAGGTGGAACGGGTGCTGAGCGTGCTCGACGGCGCCGTCCTCGTCATCTCCGCCGTCGAAGGCGTACAGGCGCAGACCCGTGTGCTGATGCGGACGCTCCAGCGGCTGCGCATTCCCACCCTCGTCTTCGTCAACAAGATCGACCGTCCCGGCGCGCAGGACGAGCGCGTGCTGCGCAACATCTCCGCGCGGCTCACCGAGGCCATCGTCCCGATGGGAGGGATCGGCCAACCGGGCACGCGTGATGCGCACTTCACCCCGTTCGACGCCCGCTCCCTCGGTCCGCGCCTGCTGGACCGGCTCGCCGAGCGCGACGACGGACTGCTCGCCGCGTACGTCGACGACGAGCGTGCCGTCTCCTACGGCCGGCTGCGCGCCGTACTCGCGGAGCAGACCCGCAGGGCCGTGGTGCACCCCGTCTTCTTCGGCTCGGCCGTGACCGGGGCGGGGGTCCCCGAACTGATCGCCGGGATCAAGGAGTTGCTGCCCGCGGCCGACAGCGACCCGGACGGCCCGGTCTCGGGCACCGTCTTCAAGGTCGAGCGGGGCCCCGCGGGGGAGAAGATCGCCTACGCGCGGATGTTCTCGGGGACCGTGCGCACCCGGGACCGGCTGTTGATGCGCGGCGGGGAGGAGGGGAAGGTCACCGCGATCAGCGTCTTCGACAGTGGTTCGGACGTGCGCGCGACGGAAGTGGCGGCGGGGCGGATCGGCAAGCTCTGGGGCCTCGCGGACATCCGGATCGGCGACTGTCTCGGCATGCCGCGCAAGGGGACGGCCGAGCACCACTTCTCCCCGCCGACCCTGGAAACCGTCGTCGTCCCCACCAGCCCCGCCGACAACGGCGCGCTGCACCTCGCGCTCACCCAGCTCGCCGAGCAGGACCCGCTGATCGACCTGCGGCACGACGAAGTGCGCAAGGAGATCTCCGTCTCCCTCTACGGCGAGGTGCAGAAGGAAGTCATTCAGGCGACGCTCGCCGACGAATTCGGCGTCGCTGTGACGTTCCGCGAGACCACCCCGCTGTGCGTCGAAAGGCCCATGGGCACGGGCGCGGCAGTCGAGTTCAACGGAAAGGACCCCAATCCCTTTCTCGCCACCGTCGGACTGCGCATCGATCCCGCGCCGACCGGTTCCGGCGTGGAATTCCGGCTGGAGGTCGAACTCGGCTCGATGCCGTACGCGTTCTTCAAGGCGGTCGAGGACACGGTGCGGGAGGCGCTGGGGCAGGGTCTCAACGGCTGGCGGGTCACCGACTGCACGGTCACCATGACGCACTGCGGCTATTCACCCCGGCAGAGCCACGCCCACCAGGGCTTCGACAAGAGCATGTCGAGCACGGGTGCCGACTTCCGGGGCCTGACCCCGCTCGTGGTCATGGCCGCACTGCGCGAGGCGGGCACCCAGGTCTACGAGCCGATGCACCACCTCCGCCTGGAGCTCCCGGCGGACACCCTGGGAGCCGTCCTGCCCCTGCTGGCCCGGCAGCGTGCCGTTCCCCGGACCACGGAGACACACGGCACGTCATGCGTGCTGGAGGGCCGCGTCCCGGTGGCCCGGGTGCATGAACTTGAGCAGCAGCTCCCGGCGTTGACGCGCGGCGAAGGCGAACTGGAATGCGCCTTCGACCACTACGCGCCGGTCGCGGGCGGCAGCGCTCCCGACCGTCCGCGGACCGATCTCAACCCTCTCGACCGGAAGGAGTACCTGCTCAATGTGACCCGGCGGGTCGGTGGGTGACATGACCCGACATGGCACGGCAGGGACGACTGAAACAAGAAACTTACTCATGAGTCAGGGGTGTTGACGTATGCCCGATGCGCCCGGACTGTAGTGAGCATGGCGAAGTTACGTGCGCGTCTGCTCGGCGTCCTCGTACTCCTCACCGGTTTCCTCACGGCGGCGGGCAGCGCCCAGCCCGCCGCCGCGGAAGGACTCCCCGACTCCCTCTGGTTCGACGAACCCGCCGCCGCCACTCTCACCGTCGCGAACGGCCACTTCACCGATGGACTCGGCCGCGAGGTCGTGCTGCGCGGCTACAACGTCTCGGGCGAGACGAAGCTGGAGGAGCACAGCGGACTGCCCTTCGCGTCGGTCGCCGACGCCAAGAAGTCCGCCACCGCGCTGCGCGCCCTCGGCGGCGGCAACTCCGTGCGCTTCCTGCTCTCCTGGGCGCACGCCGAACCCGCGCGCGGCCAGGTCGACACCGGCTACCTCGCCGACGTCACCGACCAGATCCGTGCCTTCCTCGACGCCGGGATCCGCGTCTACCCCGACTTCCACCAGGACCTCTACTCCCGCTATCTCTTCAACACGGGCAGCTGGTACAGCGGCGACGGCGCCCCCAAGTGGGCCGTCGACGCGGGCGGTTACCCCCAGGAGTCGTGCGGGATCTGCCTCTTCTGGGGCCAGAACATCACCCAGAACGGGGCCGTCAAGCAGGCGTCGTACGACTTCTGGCACAACGCCCACGGCCTCCAGGACGCCTTCCTCACCACCGCCCAGACGACCATGTCCTACGTCCGAGCGCACCTCACCTCGGCCGAGTTCGCGGGCGTCGTCGGCTTCGACCCCTTCAACGAGCCGTTCGCGGGCACGTACGACTCCGGGCAGACCAGCCGTACTTGGGAGCAGAACATCCTCTGGCCGTTCTATGCGAAGTTCCGGGCCCGGATGGACGCGGCCGGCTGGCAGGCCAAGCCCGCCTTCGTCGAGCCCAACCTCTTCTGGAACTCCAACCTCGACTTCCAGAAACAGGAGGGCGGCCTCCTGGATGCGGGCACCCTCGGCTCGCGCTATGTGTTCAACACCCACTTCTACGACCAGAAGGCGATCTCCGGCGTCTTCATGTGGGGCAAGGCGGGCGATGGGCAGTACGCCACCGACTTCGGGGCGGTGCGCGACAGGGCCTCGGCCGCGGGCACGACCGCGGTGGTCAGCGAGTTCGGGCACCCGCTGTCGGGCTCGGTCTCGGACAAGGCCCCGACCGTGGTGAAGGCCATGTACCAGGCACTGGACTCCCGTGTCCCGGGCGCCGGTTGGTGGTCGAAGCCGGAAGGCTCCGGCCCCGTCCTCTCGGGCTCCCAGTGGCAGTGGGACCTCTACAGCGGCCGCCACCACGAGCTGATGAACGGCAACCCCGACAAGGTGCTCACCTCCGGTGACGCCTGGAACGACGAGGACCTCTCGGCGGTCGGCCTGGACGACTCCGGGAAGGCGGTCCTGCGCCAGGACGCCCGGCTTCTGGACCGCCTCTACCCGAGTGCCACGGCGGGCCGGGCCCTCGCCTTCACCTACGAGGACCGCTCCCGCGACGGCTCCACGACGCTGACGTGGAACCCGGTCCCGAGCAGCCTGCCGAACGTCTCCCAGCTCGTCGGCACGGGCCAGTACGGCCTGCTGATGTGGCGCTCCGACGGGACGACCGCCCCCACGGAACTCCACCTTCCGGCGTCCTTCCCCGCGGCCTCGACGACGGTGGTCTCGGACCTGGGCGCGGTCCACGGTCTGCCCGCGTACACCACGGCCACCCCGGTCGCCACGGCGGCCGAACCAGGCGGCACGGGCAGCCGGCGCCTTCTGCTCACCTCCACCGACTCCGCCACCCTGCACTACGCCCTGGTCACCAACGGCGCGGCGAACCCCTCGTCGACCCTGCTGAACGCGGCCAAGGCGGAACTCACGTCATGGGCGGCCTCGCACGCCTGACCGAATGCCTCCGGAAGGGCGGGAAAGCCACGACTTGCAGGTCGGACGGGCCTGAACGGAGCGGTCCGTCCGTCCTGCAGGCTTTCGTTGTGTCAGACCCCCTTGACAGCGTGCGTACTGTTTCGCGACGTTTGAGCCCCACCGAACCGTTCGGATCTCGGTCGTCGACCGCGGGACGAGCGGATACCCGGCGTGGATCGGCAGATACACCAGGAAGTGTCAGGACGCGGACTGCGCGTCATGGGGGGAGCGGTCGTCCATGCGATCCATGAACAGTGATCCACACGCCCTACTGGTCGGTGCCCGGACCGGTACGTCGCTCGCGGGGCCCGCGGAAGGGCGGTTGATCTGAGGTGGACATCACCATTCACAGACCCGACGAGCTGAGCACGTCGCTTCGCCGAGCCTGGCACGGGGTGATGGACGAGTCACCCGAGTACGCCAACCCCTTCCTCTCGCCGGAGTTCGCCGCCGGGGTCGGCCGGTACCGCAGTGGGGCGCGGGTGGCGGTCCTGCACGAGAACGGGGAGCCCGTCGGCTTCTTCCCGTACGAGCGCAACTCCCTGGGGGTCGGGCGCGCCATCGGCCTCGGCCTCTCCGATCTGCAGGCCCTCGTGCACCGCCCCGGGGTCGCCTGGGACGCCCAGGAACTGCTGCGGGCCTGTGGGTTGTCCGTCTTCGAGTTCGACCACCTGATCGACGAGCAGAAACCATTCGGGCGGTATGTGACGGGGACGTTCGCCTCGCCGGTGATCGACCTGAAGCCGGGCGACAGCGACTACCCGCAGTGGCTGCGCGGCGCGTATCCGGGCCTGGCCAAGACGACGCTGAAGAAGGAACGCCGGCTGGGGCGGGACCTGGGCGAGATGCGGTTCGTCTTCGACGAGCGCGATCCGCAGGTGCTGCACCGGCTGATGCGCTGGAAGTCCGCCCAGTACCGCAGGACAGGACGGATGGACCGGTTCGCGCGGCCGTGGATCGTCGCCCTGGTGGACAACCTCTTCCATGTCCGCGAGGAGCACTTCACCGGTGTGCTGTCCGTGGTGTACGCCGGAGACCGGCCGGTCGCCGCCCACTTCGGACCGCGTTCGCGCACGGTGTTCGCGTGTTGGTTCACCGCCTACGACCCCGAGTTCCGCTACTACTCGCCCGGGCTGCTGATGCACCTTCGGATGGCCGAGGCGGCGGGCCGGCACGGCGTGACGCTGATGGACTGGGGGCGCGGCGACAAGCAGTACAAGGACTGGCTCAAGACCCGCGAGCTGCGCGTGGCCGAGGGGTTCGCGACCCGCCCGCACCCGGTGGCGGCCGCGCACCGGCTGCTCCGCAGACCGGTGCGCGGTCTGCGCAACACGGTCCTGGCCCATCCCCGGCTGCGAGAACCGGCCGACCGGCTGCTGAAAACGGTCGGCACACTGCGTACCTCGGGCCTGGTGGACGCTTCCGGCAAGGTGGGAGGCCGGGACCCCCTTCCCGTCCGAGCGGCACTTCGTCGGAGCACGGCAGTTCCCCCAGCTCGTCCCGCTCGACGCCACAGAACCGCCCG
>NZ_JBEXDZ010000238.1:0-10272 GCF_040606085.1 Streptomyces sp. NPDC005485
GCGACCCCCGCGAACTCGCGGCGCACTGAGCCCGAGGGCTCCCCCGAACGGCCCCGGTCCGCGTGCACCCGCAGCGACGCGCGGACCGGGCGCCACAGCCCCCAGGCCCCGTCGCCCGCTCAACGGGAACTCCCGGTTCCCGTTGCATACCGGGATCAGGGTGTCACCCAGCGTTCACCCCCGCCCTGGGGAACGTTCCGTTCCGAGGCGCACTCTCCCGGTGTGAGACGTATCGCAGGGATCGTCCTGGCGGTGCTGTTGATGGGCGGAGTGGTAGCAGCCGTCGTCGCAGGCCGCGATGGTCAGGACAAGGGCACGGCAACGAAGACCGTGCAAGGAGTGATCGGATCGGAGAAGGCGGAGTTCTTCGCCGATCCCGACGTGGTGAAGGCCCTCGCTGCCAAGGGCTACACCGTGAAGACGGAGACCTCCGGGTCGTGGGCCATGGAGGGGTTGAACCTCAAGGGGTACGACTTCGCGTTTCCGTCCAGCAAGGCGCCCGCCGACGAGCTCGCCGCCAAGTACCACGTACGGCAGCCGTTGCCGCGGCCCTTCTACTCGCCGCTCGTCGTCGTGGCCCACCGCAGCGCCGCCGAGGTGCTGGAGACCAACGGACTGGCGAGCGCGGGCAAGGGCACCGGCACGCTGAAGATGGCCGAGTATTTGAAGGCGGCCGAGCACGACCGGACATGGCAGCAGCTCAAGGGGGCGGACAGGCACGGTGAGTTGAGCGGCACGCTCTACATCGCCAGCACCGACCCCCGCAGCTCCAACTCCGGCGCGCTCTACCTCGCCGCGGCCTCGTACGTCGCCGACGGCGGGCGCGTGGCCGCGGACAGCGCCGCGATCGACCGTACGGCGCCCCTGATGCGGAAACTGATCAGCGTCCAGGGGGCACAGCAGACCAGCACGGACGCGGCGTTCAGGGACTTCGTCAGCGGGGCGGGCAACCCGCTCGTCCTCGTGTACGAGTCGCAGGTCGCCTCGCTGCTCACCCAGGGCCGGCGCGTCGACGACCTCACGGTCCTCTACCCCGACACCACGGCGAACAGCGACCACACGGTCGTGCCGCTGACGTCGGAGGGCCGGGCCCTCGGTGAACTCCTCAGCACCGACCCGGTGTTGCGCAAGCTCGCCGTACGGCACGGGTTCCGGCCGCAGGGCGCGACCGCGGAGTTCACGACGGCCACCGCCGGCCACACCACGTATCTCAACCAGACGCTGACCGGCGTCCGGCAAGCGCCCGTGCCCGCCTCCAAGGTGCTGCACGAGATGGCGCGCCGGGCCGGGAATCAGTAGGGGGACAGCACCACATGACAACCGAGGACACCTTCACCCTCACACCGCCCGAGGCCGTGACGCCCGTGCCGCGCGAGAAGGCCGGGGGCCTGGTGCCCGTCGACCCGGCCGTGCACGACGAGATGGCGCGGCGGGCCGAGGAGTACGTGGGCGGGCTCGCCGCTCTGGACGCCCGCTCCCCCGAGTTCGCCGGCAAGGTCGGCGAGATCGCGGGCCTGGGCGCGGGCGAGATGCGGGGAGCCGCCGCGCAGACCAACCGCATGCTGGAGCGCACGATCCGCAGCCTGCCGGGCAAGGGCGAGGACGCCCAGTCGCACGTCGCGGGCTCACTCGTCGAACTCCGGCGCGTGGTCGAGGACCTGGACCCGCGGGACCTGTCCGCGAACAAGGGCCGCAAGTTCCTCTCCCGGCTCCCGGGCGGCAACAAACTGCGCGACCACGTCGCCAAGTACGCCTCCGCACAAGGCACGTTGAACAAGATCGTGGGCTCGCTGCGGGGCGGCCAGGACGAGTTGCGGCGCGACAACGCCGCGCTGGGCACCGAACGGGTCCGCCTCTGGGAGACGATGGGCAAGCTCCAGGAGTACGTCGTGCTGACCCAGGCCCTGGACACCGCGGTCGAGCAGCATGTCGCCGAGGTCGAGACCCAGGACCCGGCGCAGGCCGACACCCTGCGCGCCGACGTCCTCTTTCCCGTCCGCCAGAAGCACCAGGACCTGCTGACCCAGCTCGCCGTGTGCGCCCAGGGCTACCTGGCCATGGACGTCGTACGCCGCAACAACGACGAGCTGATCAAGGGCGTCGACCGGGCGGCCACCACGACGGTCTCCGCACTGCGCATCTCCGTGATGCTGGCCTCCGCGCTCGACAACCAGCGCAAGGTCGTCGACCAGGTCAACGCCCTGCGCGGGACGACGGAAGAGCTGATCCGGGGCAACGCGGAGATGCTCGCCACGCAGTCCGGGGAGATCCAGCGGATCGCCGCCGACCCGGCCGTGGGCGCGGAGACACTGCGCACCGCCTTCCAGTCGATCTACCGCACGCTCGACGCGATCGACACGTACAAGGCGCAGGCCACCGAGACCATGGCGGCCACGGTGGAGTCCCTGACGGCCGAACTCCAGCACGCGACCGGCTACTTGGAGCGCAGCCGCGCCCAGAGCGCCCTCGAAGGGGGCACTCCGTGAGACTGCGTGTCACCGCCCTCGCGGCCCTCGCCCTGCTGACGGCCTGCACCGCTGAGGGACACACCGGCCCGAACTCCTCCGGGGCCCCCGAGCCCGGCACCCTGCGCATCCTCGCCTCCAGCGAACTCAGCGACATGGCGCCGATCCTCGAACGCATCCGCAAGGACACCGGCATCAGGGTGAAGCCGACGTACATGGGCACCCTCACCGCCGTGGACCTGCTCGCCGGGGGCAGGGCGGACGGCGCGTACGACGCGCTGTGGCTGTCCTCCAACGACTATCTGCGGCTGCGCCCGGACGCCGCGAAGAAGGTGCTCTCCGAGACGCCCGTCATGTCCAGCCCGGTCGCGATCGGCGTCAAGCCGGACGTCGTGCGGGAGTTGGGCTGGAAGCCGGACCTCGTCACCTGGTCACAGGTCGAGAAGGCGGTGGCGGACGGGAAGCTGACGTACGGCATGACCGACCCGGCCCGCTCCAACTCCGGTTTCTCCACCCTGATTTCGGTGGCCTCGGGCCTGTCCGGCGCCCAGTCCGCGCTGACGGACACGGACGTGGACAAGGCGACCCCGCAGTTGAAGGCGTTCTTCAAGGGGCAGAAGCTGACGTCGGGATCCTCGGGCTGGCTGGCGACGGCGTACGAGCGCCGCGGGACCGTCGACGCCCTGCTCAACTACGAATCGGTTCTGGGGGGCATGAAGGGGCTGACCGTCATCCGGCCCCGCGACGGCGTCGTCACCGCCGACTACCCGCTCTCCTCCCTCACCGCCACCAGCCAGGACACCCGCGACACGGTCCGCCGCCTCACCGAGGCGCTGCGCACCCCGGACGTCCAGCGGCGGATCACCGAGACCACGCTGCGCCGCCCGGTCGTCGCCTCCGTCGCCCCGGCGCCCGGACTCGACACGAGCCGGCGTCGCGAACTCCCCTTCCCCGGCAGCCGATCGGTCGCCGACCGGCTTCTCGACTCGTACGAGAACAAGCTGCGCCGCCCGTCGCGGACCGTCTACGTCCTCGACACCTCGGGCTCGATGCGCGGCGACCGCCTCGACCGGCTGAAGAAGTCGCTCACCGACCTGACCGGCGACTTCCGCGACCGCGAGGAGGTGACGCTGATGCCGTTCGGGTCGGGGGTCAAGAGCGTCCGCACCCATGTGGTGCGCCCTCAGGACCCGAAGTCGGGACTGGCCGCGATCCGCAAGGACACCGAGGCCCTCGACGCCTCGGGCGACACCGCCGTCTATACGTCGCTGGAGAAGGCGTACGAGCATCTGGGCGCCGACGACGACACGTTCACGTCGATCGTGCTGATGACCGACGGGGAGAACACCAAGGGCGCGAGCCCCTCGGCGTTCGACGCCTTCTACGAGCGGCTGTCGGGCGGGCAGCGGGAGATCCCCGTCTTCCCGATCCTGTTCGGCGACTCCGACCGCGCCGAGCTCCAGCACATCGCCGAGCTGACCGGCGGCCGTCTCTTCGACGCCCGGAAGGGCTCGCTCGACGGCGCCTTCGAGGAGATCCGTGGCTACCAGTAGAAGCCCCCTGAGGTATCTGGAGTCCCGCAAGAACCTCACCGGCAGCGCCTGCGGGCTCGCGGGCCTCGCACTGACCTTCACCGGGCTCGCGGGCGCCTTCTGGCCCGTCGTCGTCGCCGGGCTCTACGGCGCGGGTGCCCTCCTCGCCCCGCCGGAGCGGCCGCCGCTGCCGGACTTCCCCGACCCGTCCGCCCAACTCGACGAGCTGCGGGGCGACTTCGCCACCTTGCGGGAGTACCTCGCCGGTGTCGACCTCCCGCCCGCCGCCGCGGGCCGTCTCACCGAGCTGACCGAACTCCTCACCGCACTGCTGGACCCCGGCTGGGTCGCCGCGGTGCTCGCGCAGGACCCGGAGGGCATCCACGCGCTGTCCCGTGCCGTGCGGCAGGACATCCCGGAGGCCGTCGACACCTTCGTACGCACCCGCTGGTGGACCCGGCTGACGCCCGGCACCGAACCGCCGGAACGCCATCTGGAACGGCAGTTGACGCTGCTGCACGAGGAGGCCGACCGGCTCGCCGTCGCGCTGCGGGAGACGGAGGCCCGGCGGCAGGAGTCGCACACGCGGTATCTGGAGGACCGGGGACGTTCCGGCTGACGCCGGTCAGTTGATGCTCGCCCCCACCACTGCCGCGACCACCACGACCAGCACGACGACGGCCACCAGGAGCACGGTCTTCAGGGCCCCGAACCGCTTCTCGGACGGTCCGGGTCGAGGGACGTCCGGCGCCGGTACCGTCCGGGGCGGCGGCCCGTTGAACACGTCGTGCCCGGTGAGCGCGGCCCGGGTGCACCAGGGGCAGTGCTGCAGATGGGAGCCGTAGGTGTGCAGCGGCCGGTTCGGGCAGACCCGCACCTGGGAGCGCTCCTTGTCGAGGGCGCGCAGCCAGGCCTCCGCCGGGGGCCTGGCCGCCGGGGAGAGGACACCGGCGCCGAAGGCGGCACGGGCCAGGGTGAGCAGGTCGGAGGGGAGCACGGTGGGGTCGATGGTGCCGCGCGGGATGACGACCAGCTCGGGGCGGACGACGTAGGAGCAGCTCGCGGCGATGTTGTCCTTGACGGTCGACTCGGACGCGCTCTCGTGCGGGACGCCCCCGAAGGGGTGGTTGCCGGCCGTCAGCAGCTGGTAGACGAGGATCGCGAGGGCGAAGTCGTCGGTGGCGCGGGTTGCGGGGCCGCCGGCCTGCCGCTCGGGGGACGAGTAGTCGGTGGTGTGCATCAGGCAGGGGAAGGGCTCGCCGGTCACCGGGTCGGTGAAGGCGATGGAGTCGCAGTCGAGGAAGGTGACGAAGCCGTTCGCGTCGACCACCACGTTGCTGCTGGAGAAGTCGCCGATGACGAGGTTGTCGTAGTGCATGCGGGCGGTCATGAAGGCGAGGTTCCAGGCGACCCCGAGCAGGAAGCGCCAGTCGGCCCGGTCGGGGAAGAGCTTGAGGCGCTGGGCGCGGGTGAACAGGCCGATGAGCTGGACGTGCTGGGGCTCGCCGAAGCGGCGCATGGCGTATCCGAGGAACTCGCCGTGCGCGCCGCGGGCGATCGCGGTGGGCCAGGCCAGCTCGGGCGGCTGGGAGCTGTCGGTGGGGCGCGCGGCGAGCGGGGACATGGTGAGCATCCGGGTCAGCCGGCGTTCCTGTTCGGGGCCCGGCGGTTCGCGGTAGAGCTTGACGACGATGCCGTCGTTGCCGACGACCGGGTAGACGGCCGCCTGGCCACCGCCCTTGAGGGGCAGCTCGGCGAGGGTGACGGGTTTCCCGTCGAGGTACACGGTGAGTCCGCTCATGGCCGCGCCTTCGGCGGCGCTTTGCGCACGGCCCTGAGCAGGGTCTTGTCGTCGGCGTTGAGCGCGGTCAGCCGGTCCGAGCGGAGCAGGGTGGCAAGGCCCTCGTGCGCGTTGTCGGAGACGGGTCCTGGGCTGTCGAGGGAGCGGAACACGGCGTCGACGAAGGAGGTGTTGGGGGTCTGCGGGCCGGTGCCGGGCCGGGCCAGCGCGGCCTGCGCGAGTCCGTCCGTGGACAGCAGGACGCCGTCGATGCCCTCGTCGGAGACGCAGTCGGTGTGCAGCCAGCGGGCCGCGTCAGGTGAGGTCAGAAACACCGTCTCGTTGCTGTACTCGCTGGCGGCGGCCGTCTGCGGCAGCAGATGGAACTGCCGCTCCCCGTCCTCCGTTCCCGCCCGTACGACGACGAAGCCGTCGCCGACGGTGAGATGGCCGAGCCAGCCCGGGGCGAGCACCACGACGGTCAGCGTGGTGGCGAAGTCCGCGGCGTCGGCGCCGGTGTGGTCGAGGAACACCTTGCTGACGTCGTGGAACGCGTCCTCCAGCAACTCGTGGACGGCCGCCCCCGGTTGGCATTCGGCGGCAGCGGAGGCCCGTCGCCCGAAGTGCTCCATGGCCAGGTCGACCGCGAGCCGCGAGCCCTCCTCGGAGCGTGGCCTGCTGCCCGCGCCGTCCGCGACGGCGAGGACCGCCACGGACGGTGTCGCCGTGTACGCGCAGGCGTCCTGGCAGGGCAGACCCTGGCGCCGGTGCCGGTAGCCCTCGACGCTCATGCCGTGGATCCGCCACGGCGAGCGGTGCGTGTCCGTCGCGGCCATCGGTCAGGTTTCCCAGGCCGGACGCTGGGTCTTGAACTGGCTGAAGATCTTCTCGAACACCTCGTCACCCGCACCCTTCTGCTCGGCGTTCGCGCTGGCGGACATCATCTGGAGCAGCTCACGGAACGGGAAGCCCTGCAGGCGGGCGTTGAACTTCGGCGCGAACGCCTGGAGCACCTGCTCCCCCATGTCGGTGATCCCGCCGACACCGATCGCGTACAGCCGGAAGCGGCGGGCGCGCTGCTCCTCGGCGAGCACCGGGATCAACCGGTGCCAGGAGTCGGTGAGATGACCGGTGCCGTCGGTCGGCAGTCCGTCGGTGACCAGGCAGATCTGCGGCCGGTAGTACTGGAGTCCGGAGGCGCGCAGCTCGGCCTTGCGGGCCGCGATGATGTGCATCGACAGCTCCAGCGCCTCCGTCATCAGGGTCACCCCGGCGGCGCCGAGCTGCGGCGGCTGGAACATGTGCGCCGGCAGGAAGGGGCTCACCGGGGTGCGCGGGGGCAGGAGTTGGGGACCGCGCCAGCAGCCGACGCCCTGTCCGCCGAAGGTGACGACGGCGACCTCGACGCTGTAGCTGAGGCTGACGTCGTCGTGCAGCTCACGGGTCCATTCCATGAGCGCGCTGTTGAGCGTCTGTATGGGTGGTCCCGCCATGGAGCTGGAGGTGTCGAGGCACAGCACGAGCGGCAGGCGCTGCGCGTTGTTCTCGAACTCGATGTCGGCGTACTCCGCCGGCATCGTGGGCGGGTATTCGCTGTGCATGGCTTCTCCTGGTGGACCGGTGCGTGGGCCGGGTGCGTGAGCCGGTGTGTGGACCGGCGTGGGTCCGGTGCGTCATCGGGTGGTCATCGGGCGCCCTTGGCGTGCCGTCCGGCGGCGGGCGGGAAGGCGTACAGGACGTCGGAGTCCCGCTCCCGTGCGTCGGTGACGTCGACGAGGCCCCCGGGTGCGGGCGGCGGCCGTCCGGGCTCGGCCCACACGGCCCGGTACAGGATGCGGTCCAGCTCGACATAGCCCTGGGGATGCAGTGCGGTGCGTACGGTCGCCGTGTGGGCCGGGCCCGTCCGGGCGCCGACCTGCCGTCCGTAGCGGGGCGCCGGCGCGACACGCAGGCGGGTGGTGCTCTCGTCGGCGCCGCCGGGGGAGGCGCTTCGTGGGTCGCTGCCGCGGGTGTGTGCGGTCGGCAGCGCGCCGATGCCGGTTGCGGCGAGGGCCCGGCGGGGCGCTGCCGGGGCGCGGGAGCGGTGGACGACGGCAACGAGCGCGGCGAGCAGGACCACGAGAAGGGCGCCCATTCCGCCGATGAGCCAGTCGGGGACGCCGTCCCCGTTCGAGGTGCCGCTCTTGCCGTCCCCGGGTTCCCCGTTGTTGTGCTGACCGGACGACGCGGTTGCCGTGTTGCCCTCGGCCGGCTTGTTGCCGGAGTGGTCGCCGGTGATGGAGTACGTGTGGGTGGAGAGGTCGCCGGTGTTGTACTTGCCGATCAGGTCACTGCCCTTGAGCGGGCCTGTCTGCCGGCCTGCGACGGCCAGCAGGTCGCACAGGTCCTCGGTGCTCTTCGGGTCGCAGACGCCCAGGTCCTCCAGTTGCTGCACGGCCGGCCGGTGCAGCCGTTCGATCACGGCGTCCGGGTGCACGAGTCGCTCGCTCGCCATGACGAGCAGCGCCGTTCCGCCCTCGCCCGTGGACCGCTGTCCTCCGGGCACCTGGACCACCAGTCGTGCCCGGTACTTCTTTATCCGCTCCGCGACATCCTTCGGGACCTTCTGGCCGCCGAAGTCCACCGAGTCGTTCAGGTTGACCATGACGGTTCCCTCGTGGATCCGGCTTGACCAGCAGTCGAGCCGCGCCGCGAAGTCCCCCGTGCACGTCGTGTCGTCGACCGCGCCCGCGGATCCCACCGGCACCAGCGCGCACAGCATTCCGAGCAGCACCACGCAGTACAGCGAACGCTTCATGGTCAACCCCCCGTGGCCCAAAGGCGCACCCCCGTGGCCCTGAAAGGCACTCGCCCAATAGTGGCGGTAATGGGTGGGCGCCCGGAAGGGGTTTGCGCCCACCACGGCTTTCACTTCTACAACTTGAACACCTGGTGGCAACGGGAGAACATCTGTCGCGCCCGTTCCACCCAGTCAGTGGCCAAGGCATCGAAATCCGTCTGGGTCATCCGGCAGGTCAGCGGCAGGTCGCAGACCCCGGCGAGACAGGGGCGCGGACCTCTTACGTCCCACACGGAAAGCATGGGGTTCAATTGTTCGGTATTCCATGCGTTCGACGCGGCAGCGGCAATGGCGAGTTGGTCCTGACGCAGGTAATGGCCGTCCGTCGCGAACGCGACAAGGAGCCGTTTGGTGGTCATGAATCGCACCGTGACCATCCTTCCCGCCTCCTGGAGATCGAATTGCAGGGAGACGGAAACGGTGTCGTGCGCGGTGTGGTAATTCCTCCGGGCCACCCAGTTCTGGACCAACTGCCGCCAGTGCGTGCCGATTTCGAGGACCTGACCGGGAAGGGGCTCAGCGGTCGCCACGGCTCACCGCCTCGGCGACCATCGCGTCGGTCAGCCCGGCGTCCAGCAGCGCCTGGGCGTGCAGCAGCAGGCAGGAGGAGACCGAGACGCTCGTACTCACGTTGCGGCGGTAGATCAGCTCCTTCGTCTTCACCTTGATGCTCCGGGCCACATTGGGCGGCGGCCAGGCCGCGGTCTTGGGGTGTTCGTCCAGCAGCTCCGCGAGGAGGTCGTCCAGGAGGGGCCGGTCCTCGGGCCGCTTGGCCAGGCAGTGCGCGATCACGTCGCACAATCCCTGGGGTACGCCGTCGAGTTGGGGCTCCTCGTGCGCGACCCGGTAGCGCACCGCCTCCCCGCTCCCGTGCGGTGGGCGGCCCGTGAGGGCGTACACCAGCACTCCGCCGAGCGAGAAGACATCGCTGGGCGCGCCGACCCGGGCCCCGGTGACCTGCTCCGGCGACATGAACGGCGGTGTGCCCACCACGACGCCGACCTGGGTGAGGCCGGGCGTGCCGTCGACACGGGAGATACCGAAGTCGATGACGCGCGGACCGTCGGAGGCGAGCAGCACGTTCGCCGGTTTCAGATCGCGGTGGATCACATGGGCGGCGTGGATCGCCTGGAGCGCCTCGACCAGGCCCGCGCCGAGCCGGCGCACCTGGGGTTCGGGCAGCGGCCCGTCGGTGCGCACCGCCTCGGCGAGCGAGGGCCCGGGGACGTACATGGTGGCCAGCCACGGCAGTTCGGCCTCCGTGTCCGCGTCGACCACGGCCGCGGTGTACGCGCCGCTCACCTTCCGCGCGGCCGCGACCTCGTGGGCGAACCGCGCCCTGAACTCGGCCTCCGCCGCGAGCTCCTGGCGCACCACCTTGACCGCGACTTCCTTGCCGGCCCGCGTACGGCCGAGATACACCCATCCCATCCCACCGGAACCGAGCCGCCCCACGATCTGGTACGGACCCACCTGCATGGGATCACTGACCGGTGTGCGCACCCCCGCTCACCTCATTTCGGCTTTCGCTGCACGATGTCAGGAGTGTCCCGCGATTCTCCGGCTTTTTCAGCCAGTCGGGAGCCCCTTCAGCCCTCCGGGCAGCCGAAAGAGCCGGGGGGCCCCCCCCCCACGGGGGGGGGGCCCCCGCCCCGC
>NZ_JBEXDZ010000239.1:0-9965 GCF_040606085.1 Streptomyces sp. NPDC005485
CCCGCAGCGGATGGCGCGTCACCGCCCTCCGCTTGTGAAGGAACCGATTCCGCGCCAGACCGAGGACGGATGCTCCGGCCCGGCCCCGACCCACAACGCACCGCAAGCGACCAGCGACCGGCACCCGGACGCAGTCACCCCCGCAGGTCAGACCGCCCGAGCCGGGGAAAGCCCCCGGTGTCCCGCCCCCAACCTGCCGCCCTTGCCGCCGGACGCCGAAGGCCCACCTGCATAGCGTGATCTCGTCCGCAGGTCACGGCTTCACCGGCAGCAGAGGGTCATGGACATGGTGGATCATTCCGACTGGCGTGTCGGGGCCGCATCGGCCCCCGTCCATCACGGCGAGATTCTGCAGGGTGCCTTCACCACCCCAGCCGGACCCCTCCGCGGACTCGTCACGCTGCCCTGCACCCTCCACACGACCCGAGCGACGTTCACCCCGACTCCCGCAGGCGAGATCACCGTCTCACCGTCGTGGAAGGGCAAGGCGAGACGCGCCGCCGAGCTCGCCGTACGCGCCGTGACCCCGCCGGGCGCGAAGCCGGCCGGCGGCCACCTGGAGCTGACCGGAGACGTACCGCTGTGCCGCGGCTTCGGCTCCTCCACCAGCGACGTGCTGTCGGCGATATGGGCGGTGAAGGACGCGTTCGCCGACCCCCTGCCCCCGCAGGAGGTCGCCCGCCTCGCCGTACACGCGGAAACCGCCTCGGACTCCCTGATGTTCGAGGAGTCCACCGTGCTGTTCGCGCAGCGCGAGGGCACCGTGATCGAGGACTTCGGTTACCGGATGCCACCCCTGAGAGTCCTCGGCTTCGGCTCGCGCCCCGCGAACGACGGCCGCGGCGTGGACACCCTGGCGTTCACGCCGGCCCGCTACGACCAGGCGGAGATCACACGGTTCGCCCGGCTCAGGGACATGCTCCGGGAGGCCATCCAGATGAAGGACGTCGCCCTGCTGAGCTCGGTCGCGACGGCCAGCGCGGAGATCAACCAGCGGCATCTGCCGGTCCCGGACCTGGACCGGATACGGGACGTCGAGCGGACCTGCGGCGCCCTGGGCGTACAGGTGGCACACAGCGGGGACATCGCGGGACTCCTCTTCGACCGGGACGACCCCGACGTAGAGGGACGTACCGCGCAGGCGCGAGACCTTCTGCACCGGATCGGAATCCACGAGCAGTGGATCTACACAACGGGTGACTGACATGACGACGACGACCTTGCCGAAGGCTCACTCCTCGATCGTGGAGGCCACCGAGCTGCCACGCATCATCAAGGTGAGCGACAACCTCTACGCGACGGCCTTCAGCCTGATGAAGCTGCTGCCCGCCCGCTACATCATCGACCGGGCGGAGGCCGCCGGGGTGCTCACTCCGGGCACCCCGGTCATCGAGACCTCCTCCGGAACGTTCGCGCTGGGCCTGGCGATGGTGTGCCGGCTGCGCGGCTACCCGCTGACGATCGTCGGCGACTCGGCGATCGACCAGGAGCTGCGCACCCGCCTGGAGATGCTGGGCACGACGGTGGAGATCGTCGAGCACAGCGGCCAGCCCGGCGGCATACAGGGCGCCCGGCTGGCCCGGGTCGAGGAACTGCGCCGGCAGCGGCCGGACGCCTTCGTGCCGGGCCAGTACGACAACCCCGACAACCCGGGGGCGTACGGCGTGGTCGCCGATCTGATCGGCGAGACGGTCGGCTCCGTCGACTGCCTGGTGGGCCCGGTCGGTTCGGGCGGCTCGACGGGCGGACTCGCCGCGTCGCTGCGGCCGGCGAACCCGGCGCTGCACCTGGTCGGCGTCGACACCCACGGCAGCATCATCTTCGGCACCCCGGACGGCCCGCGCACCCTGCGCGGCCTGGGCAGCAGCATCCACCCGGGCAACGTGAAGCACGCGGCGTACGACGAGGTGCACTGGGTGACGGCCCCGGAGGCGTTCCACGCGACGCACGAGCTGTACCGGGCGCACGGCCTGTTCATGGGCCCGACGAGCGGCGCGTCGTTCCAGGTGGCGTCGTGGTGGGCGGAGCGCAACCCGCAGAGCACGGTGGTGATGGTGCTGCCGGACGAGGGCTACCGCTACCAGTCCACGGTGTACAACAACGCCTGGCTGCGCGAGCAGGGCATCGTCCCGAAGCCGGCCCCGACCGGCGGCCCGGTCACCGTGGACCACCCGCTGGACGCGCCGTCCGGCTGGTCCCGGCTGCTGTGGGCGCGGCGCGGCTTCGACGACGTGATGATGCCGGAGATGCCGGAGACCACGTCATGACGGAGCACCTGCTGCTGCTCATCGAGAGCAACACCACAGGAACGGGGCGCCTGTTCGCGCGCCGCGCGGCCGAACTGGGCGTCACCCCGGTCCTCCTGACCACGGACCCCGCCCGCTACCCGTACGCGACCGAGGACGCCCTGCGAACCGAGACCGTCGACACGGCGGACCAGAGCCGCATCCGGGAGGCGGCCGACCGGCTGGCCGCCGAGGCGCCGCTCGCCGGTGTGCTGACCAGCTCCGAGTACTACGTGCCCGCCGCGGCCGCCCTCGCGGGCCGGCTCGGTCTGCCGGGCCCCGCCGCGAGCGCCGTACAGGCGTGCCGGGACAAGTCCGAGCAGCGGCGCACTCTCGCCGCGGCGGGGGTCGGTGTGCCGGGCTTCGCGGTGGTGGAGACGGTGGGCGCCGCGGTGTCGGCCGCGGCCGCGACACGGCTGCCCGTGGTGGTGAAGCCGGTGCAGGGCTCGGGAAGTCTCGGCGTACGGCTGTGCGCGGACCTCGACGAGGTCGCGGCGCACGCGCGGACACTGCTGGCGACGACCGCGAACGAGCGCGGGGTGGCCACCCCGGGCCGGATCCTCGTCGAGGAGTACCTGACGGGCGCGGAGTTCTCCGTGGAGGTGTTCGGCACCGAGGCGGTGGTGACGGTCGCCAAGCACGTGGGCCCGCTGCCCGCGTTCGTCGAGGTCGGCCACGATGTGCCGGCCGCACTCCCCGGCGACCTGGAGCGGGCGCTGCGGCGCACCGCCGTCCGCGCGGTGGAGGCACTCGACCTCGGCTGGGGTGCGGCCCATGTGGAGCTCAGGCTCGACGGGACCCTGCCGAAGGTCATCGAGGTCAATCCGCGGCTCGCCGGCGGCATGATCCCCGAACTGGTGCGCAGGGCCTGCGGGATCGACCTGGTGCGCGCGCAGGTGCTGGCCGCGCTGGGCCGGCCGCCCGAGCTGGAGCGCGGGGTGTACGGCCGGGCCTCGATCCGCTTCCTGACCGCGGACCAGGACGGCATCCTCGCCCCGGACCTCACCGATGTCACCGCCAGGGCGGGCGCCGTGCCGGACGTCGTGGAGGCGGCCCTGTACCGCGGCCCCGGCGAACCCGTCGGCCCCGCCGCCGACTTCCGCGGCCGCCTCGGCCATGTCATCGCCGTCGCCGACCATCCCGCCCAGGCCGCCCGGGCGGCCGACCGCGGCGTCGCCGCCCTCGCCGCGGCGGTGTCGTACACGGCCCTGACCCCGGACCGGGACCTGCTCCCCGAGGAGGCCCTGACATGAGCACCATGCCCGCCGAATCCGTGGTGACCACGGCGTCCGCGCGCGACGGCGTCGACACCGGACGCCTCAAGGCCGCCCTCGACCCCGAGGCGCACCGCATCGTCTACGACCAGTACCTGCCCCGGGAGGCGGCGGACCCGCTGGTCGGCGAGCTGGGCCGCATCAGTGAGGTCGACCGCGCCCACCTGGTCATGCTGGCCGAGCACGGCATCGTCGATCCGGCGCGGGCGGCGGCGCTGCTCCGCGCGATCGAGGAGCTGCGCGGGTCCGACTTCGCCCCGGTGCGCGGCCGTCCGATGCCGCGCGGGGTGTATCTGGCATACGAGGGCTGGCTCATCGAGCAGTTGGGCGACGAGACGGGCGGCATCCTGCACACCGGCCGCTCCCGCAACGACCTCAACGCCACCACGGCCCGGCTGAAGGTGCGCGGCCCGTACCTGGCGCTGCTGGAGGCGGTGGACGGGCTCGCCGGGGTGCTGCTGGAGAAGGCTGCGCAGTACGCGGACGTCACGATGCCCGCGTACACGCACGGCCAGCCCGCGGTGCCGATCACGTACGGCCACTACCTGGCGGGCGTCGCCGGTCCGGTGCTGCGCGCGTACGGCCAACTCCTGGACGCGGGGCGGGAGATCGACGTCAACCCGCTGGGAGCGGGGGCGATCGGCGGTACGTCGGTGCCGGTCGACCCCCAACGCACAGCGGAACTCCTCGGGTTCACGGCCACGGCCCCCAACTCCGTTGACGCGGTGGCCTCCAGGGACTTCGCCCTGCACCTGCTGTCGGCCGCCGCCGTGCTCGGCGTGGCCTCGGCCCGGGTGGCGAAGGACCTGAGCACCTGGACGTCGGAGGAGTCGGGGCTGCTGCGGGTGGCCGACACCCTGGTCGGCTCCAGCTCGATGATGCCGCAGAAGCGCAACCCGTTCCTGCTGGAGCACATCCAGGGCCGGTCCACCGCGAGCCTGGGTGCCTTCGTGAGCGCGGCCTCGGCGATGACGACGGCCGGCTACACCAACGCGATCGCCGTGGGCACCGAGGCCGTGCGTCATCTGTGGCCCGGGCTGAGCGACACGACCGACGCGATCACGCTGCTGCGTCTGGTCGTGGCCGGCACCGAGCCGCGTCCGGAGCGCATGGCGGCGCGGGCCCGCGAGGGTTTCACCGCGGCGACGTATCTCGCGGAGCGGCTGGTCATGGAGGGCATGCCGTTCCGGGCCGCGCACCACCTGGTGGGCGAGACGGTGCTGTCCGCGCTCGACTCGGGCCGCTCCCTGGAGGAGACGTCCCGCTTCGACCATGACCTGGCCCCGGACCGCGTCGCCGCGGCGTGCGCCCACGGGGGCGGACCGGGCACGGACGGACTGCCGCCGCTGAAGGCTCAGTTGGGCACCTACCGAGCTCAGTTGACAGCCCGTCAGGACCGCTGGTCGACCGCCGCCTCGCTGCTGACCGACGCCGTACGCAATGCCGTACGAGAGCCGGTGCGGCCATGACCACCCGGACCGAGGAGCCCCCCGTCACCACCCAAACCACCCCGCGCCGCGGGCTGTTGCGCCACCGCGACTTCCGCCTCCTCTGGCTCGGTGAGACGACCAACCGGGTCGGCATCAACATCACCACGGTCGCCATGCCGCTGGTCGCCGTGGTGACCCTGAACGCGAGCACGTTCAGCGTGAGCGTGCTGGCGGCCGCGCCCTGGCTGCCCTGGCTGCTGATCGGACTGCCGGCCGGCGCCTGGGTGGACCGGGTACGGCGGCGCCCGGTGATGATGGCGTGCAACCTCGCCTCGCTGGTCCTGCTCGCGAGTGTGCCGGTGGCCGCCTGGCTCGACGTCCTCACCATGACGCAACTCCTGGTCGTGGCCCTGCTCAACGGCCTCGCCGCGGTGTTCTTCGGCATCTCCTACAAGGTGTTCGTGCCGTCCATTGTCGAACGCGAGGACCTCCAGGAGGCCAACGCCAAGCTGCAGGGCAGCGAGTCGGTGGCGCAGATCGCGGGCCTGGGCGGCGGAGGTCTGCTCGCCCAGGCGTTCGGCGCGGTCGCCGGGCTGCTGGTCAACGCCGGAACGTTCCTGTTCTCGGCGCTGTGCCTGTTCGGCATCCGCACCGCCGAACCGCGGCCGGAGCTGCCCAAGGAACGCACACCGCTGCGCCAGGACATCCGCGAGGGCCTCCAGTACACGATCCGGGACCCCTACCTGCGCGTCCTGACCACCTACGGCACCGTCACCAACCTGCTTCTGACGGCCTATCAGGCGATTATGCCGGTGTTCCTGATCCGGGAACTGGACCTGCCGGAGAGCGCGACCGGCTGGCTGCTGGCGTCCAGCAGCGTCGGCGGGATCCTCGGCGCCGTCGTCGCCAAGCGGCTGACCGCCCGCTGGGGCACCGCGCGCGGGATGCTGCTGGCCACCCTCACCACCGCGCCGTTCGCGCTGCTGATCCCGATGGGCGGCAAGGGCTGGCTGCTGGTGGCACTCGCGGCCGGCAGCGCCCTGCTGGCGCTCGGCGTGGTGCTCGCCAACGTGATCCAGGGCGCGTTCCGCCAGCGCTACTGCCCGCCGCACCTCCTCGGCCGGATCACCTCGTGCATCTCGGTCGCCAACTTCGGTGCCATTCCGTTCGGTTCACTGCTCGGCGGCGCGCTCGGCACGGCGCTCGGGCTGCGTCCGACGCTGTGGCTGCTGACCGCCGGACTGGCACTCACCCCCCTGTTGCTGCTGATCGGACCGCTGCGCGGCAGGCGCGACCTGCCCGCGGTGCCGGCCGGCGCACCCGGCGGGTCATGAGGCCCTGAGGCCCAACCCTCCCGACCCTTGAGCAAGAACAGGAGAGACCCCGTGGAAGGAACACTGCCGTGGGTCGCCCGTGAGCTGCCAACCCCCGGCTCGCTCGACCTCTGGCTCCTGAGGGTCTCGGATGTCCCCGCCGGCATCCTGGACGAGGCGGTGCTCGACGCCACCGAGCGCCAACGCGCCGCCGCCCTCATGCACGATGCCGACCGAACCCGGTTCACGGCCGCGCATGTCGCCCTACGGCGCCTCCTCGGGTCGTATCTGCGGGTACGCCCGGAGGAGATCCACTTCGGTCGGGACACCTGTCCCTGCTGCGGTGGCCCGCACGGCCGCCCGACCGTGCTCGGCGCCGCGCGCGACCTGTTCTTCTCGCTCTCCCACCGCGGCGATCTGGCTCTGGTCGGTACGGCCATGGTGCCGATCGGCGTCGACGTGGACCTGGTGTCGGACGCGACGGCGACAGCCGAACTGAGCTCGATGCTGCACGTGGCCGAGCAGGAGGAACTGGCCGCCCTCGCACCGGCGTTGCGCCCCCGCGCGCTCGCTCGGCTGTGGACCCGCAAGGAGGCGTACCTCAAGGGCCTCGGCTCCGGACTGGGGCGCGACCCCTCCCTCGACTACGTCGGCTCCGGAGCACCGGGAGGCCCTTACCCGCCCTCCGGCTGGACCCTGCTGGAGGTGCCCGTCGACCGGGGCTACGCGGCGGCGGTGGCGGTTCGCGGCGAGCTGACCCTCACCGTCCCGACCGTCACCCGGCTCTCCGGGCTGGAGGTCGCCGGCCTCACCTGCGCCGCACCGCTGTCGGAAACGTCGTCCTCCCTGCTGACGAGAGGACCGACTCCCCTGGGACGCGCGCCGACTTCCCGGCGGCCGGGAGCATCGGCACCGGCTCCCCGGGCGCCGGGAACCTCTCCGCTGCTGACGGGAGGCACCCCGACCTGACCGCCGCACAGCTCACCGCCGTACAACCACCCACTCCACCACGTCTGTCCCCACCCCTACGGCCCCTTGGAACTGACCATGTCAAACGCTGTGCAGCAGGCTCCCGCGGCCCGCCTCCCGCGGATGCGGACCCACACCGACGAACGACGTTCCTCCTCTCCCGGCGAGCCGATGACGGGCGCGCAGTCCCTCGTCCGCTCGCTCGAAGAGGTGGGCGCGGACACGGTGTTCGGCATTCCCGGCGGTTGCATCCTGCCGGCGTACGACCCGCTGATGGACTCCGAGCGGCTGCGGCACGTGCTCGTGCGGCACGAGCAGGGAGCGGGTCACGCGGCCACCGGTTACGCGCAGGCCACCGGCAAGGTCGGTGTCTGCATAGCGACCAGCGGCCCGGGGGCCACCAACCTGGTGACGCCGATCGCCGACGCCCACATGGACTCGGTGCCGCTCGTGGCGATCACCGGGCAGGTGCCCTCCAAGTCGATCGGCACGGACGCCTTCCAGGAGGCGGACATCGTCGGCATCACCATGCCGATCACCAAACACAACTTCCTGGTCACCAGCGCCGAGGACATCCCGCGGACGATCGCGGAGGCCTTCCACCTCGCCTCCACCGGCCGCCCGGGCCCGGTCCTCGTCGACATCACGAAGGACGCGCTGCAGTCGCCGACCATGTTCTCCTGGCCGCCGTCGGCGAACCTGCCCGGCTACCGGCCGGTGACCCGCCCCCACCCCCGGCAGGTCCGCGAGGCGGCCCGACTGCTCAACTCCGCACAGCGGCCCGTCCTTTACGTCGGCGGCGGCGTCCTGAAGGCCAGGGCCACCGCCGAACTGCGCGACCTCGCCGAACTGACCGGCGCACCCGTGGTCACCACCCTGATGGCACTCGGCGCCTTCCCCGGAAGCCATCCCCAGCACGTGGGCATGCCCGGCATGCACGGCGACGTGTCCGCCGTGGCCGCCCTGCAGAAGGCCGACCTGATCGTGGCGCTCGGCGCCCGCTTCGACGACCGCGTCACCGGCAGGCTGGACAGCTTCGCCCCGTACGCCAAGGTCGTGCACGCCGACATCGACCCCGCGGAGATCGGCAAGAACCGCGCCGCCGACGTGCCGATCGTCGGTGACGCCCGCGAGGTCATCGGCGCGCTGGCCGCCGCCGTACGCGACGCGCACGAGGACGGGCACCGCGGCGACTACGCAGCCTGGTGGCGGGACCTCGACCGCTGGCGCACGACCTACCCGCGCGGCTACGACCTGCCCGCCGACGGCACGCTCTCCCCGCAGCAGGTGATCGAACGCATCGGTCAACTCGCCCCGGAGGGAACCCTGTTCTCCTCCGGCGTGGGCCAGCACCAGATGTGGGCGGCGCAGTTTCTGCCGCACGAGGAGCCCGGCACGTGGTTCAACTCCGGCGGCGCCGGAACCATGGGCTACGCGGTCCCGGCCGCGATGGGCGCCCAGGCCGGGCGGCCCGACCGCACCGTGTGGGCCATCGACGGCGACGGCTGCTTCCAGATGACCAACCAGGAACTCACCACCTGCGCCCTGAACAACATCCCGATCAAGGTCGCCGTCATCAACAACGGCGCCCTCGGGATGGTCCGCCAGTGGCAGAACCTCTTCTACGGCGCACGCTTCTCCAACACCGTGCTGCACAACGGCGAGACCAACGCCGCGACCGGCTCCACCCGGGGCGTGGGCTCCACCGCCAACCGGGGCACCCGCGTCCCCGACTTCGTCCTCCTCGCCGAGGCGATGGGCTGCGTGGGCCTGCGCTGCGAGTCCCCGGACGAGCTGGACGCGGTCATCGACAAGGCCAACTCGGTCACCGACCGCCCGGTCGTCGTGGACTTCATCGTCCATGAGGACGCGATGGTCTGGCCGATGGTGCCGGCCGGCACCTCCAACGACGACATCATGGCCGCCCGGGACGTCCGCCCCGACTTCGGCGACGCCGCGGACGACTGAGAGGACCCTCCGACATGTCCCAGCACACACTCTCCGTCCTGGCCGAGAACACCCCCGGCATCCTGGCCCGGATCGCCGCCCTGTTCTCGCGCCGCGGCTTCAACATCGACTCGCTCGCCGTGGGCACCACCGAGCACCCGGACCTCTCCCGCGTCACCATCGTCGTACGCGTCGACGACCAGCTCTCCCTGGAGCAGGTCACCAAGCAGCTCAACAAGCTCATCAACGTCGTGAAGGTCGTCGAGCTGGAGCCCGACTCCGCCGTGCAGCGCGAACTGGTCCTGGTGAAGGTCCGCGCCGACAACACGACCCGCTCCCAGATCGTCGGCATCGCCGAGCTGTTCCGCGCCAGGACCGTGGACGTCTCCCCCGAGGCGGTCACCCTGGAGGCCACCGGAGCCGGCGACAAACTCGACGCGATGCTGCGGATGCTGGCCCCGTTCGGCATCAGGGAACTCGTCCAGTCCGGCACGATCGCCATCGGCCGTGGCTCCCGCTCCCTCGCCGAACGCGGAGTCCGCGAGGCCCGCCCCGTCCGCTTCACGGCGACGGAAGCAACCCCGCAGACGCAGTCCGCCTGAGCCTGATTCACGTACCCAATAACCCATACACATCTGAGGAGTTATCCCGATGGCCGAGCTGTTCTACGACGCCGACGCCGACCTGTCCATCATCCAGGGCCGCAAGGTCGCGGTCATCGGCTACGGCAGCCAGGGCCACGCCCAC
>NZ_JBEXDZ010000240.1:0-9862 GCF_040606085.1 Streptomyces sp. NPDC005485
CGCGCTGGGCTGCAATGCAGGAAAGCACGGTCTACTCGGGGTCGGTGTCCTCGTTGAAGTTCCCCAGATGCAGAGGGACTTGACCGACTTCACTGCATTTCAGCACATTGGCCATGAGCGAAGCCAGATTCTTGGGGCGGACCGTTTCCAGCGTCGTGGCCAGTTCCTCGATGACCCACCAGCGCCGAGCTGCGTACGCGCGGGATCGGCTTCACCTCCCTGCACGAGAAAGGGCCGTTGGCGGCCAGGCGTTCGGCGATCGTGCGGCGTACCCGATGGTGCGGGGGCAGCTCGGGTCCGTTGCGCAGGGCGCCGCTGAACTGGGCCAGCAGGCGGAACACCCCGTCGGGGGCCGTCGTGTCGCACGCCGCGGGCTCGCTGCCCAAGTGGTCGTCGTCCGCGGCAGGGGTGTCCTGGGCGGCGGCCTGCCACAGCGGTTCGAAGTAGGTCACCTCGCCGTCCAGGGCGTAGACGAGCTGCTGCGCGGCCTCCCAGCCGGGCAGGGCGGTGCCCTCCAGCAGGGACGTGATCTCGTGCTCGCTCAGGTTGCCGTCCGCGGCGAGCGTGGCAGCGGAGGGCTGCCCTGCACGCAGATGGAGGTAACGCAGTGCGGACCACTACGGGGTTTCCGTGTTCCGCTTGTGTCAGGTGCGATCGGGGTGGGGGCCCCCTCTGACCCGGGACCGTGGTGACCTCCGCCTGCCCGCTACAGCAGGGCGGCACGTGGCTTCACAGCCTCAGTCCTTATGGCGACCGTTGGTCATTCGTCGCAATCGCCGTCCACTTGACGAGCCTTCATGAAAGGGGGTTCGCATTTCTCACCCGTCCGACCTCTCCGTTGCCTGTGCTCAGCGGCGACCCGCTGGGACTTGGGCGTTTGCAGGGGCTCAGCACCCGGCCCTTACGGGCCACGCACTCCCTGCCGGGAGCCGGTCTCGGTCACTGACCGGGGACGTAGCATCAACTCCTTTCCAGCGTCCACTGATTCACAAGCGACTTCACGTCGCACTAGCGGTAGTGGCAGGCGCCGGCAGCCGGCTGCTGCTGCACCGTGTAGTGCTTCTGCGGGCCTGCCCCACCGCGATCGTCCGCCCCGCGTCGGACGACGCGGCCGTGCCCGACGCCCCCGCCGCCGGGCTCTGGCTTTCGGACGATGTTGAGGTGCCGAGCGGGGCGGATGAACAGCCCGCCAGCAGCAGGAAGGTGAGCAGGACGGGCGGCTCAGTACGGCGGGCTGAGTGCATGACGATCCCTTACAGGCAGGCGACGGCTGAGCAGATGCTCCCCCACCACCGCCGATCCCTACCGCACGGGATACGGCGCGAGTGCCTGTCGAGGTGTAACCATCACGGCCAGACCCTCCCTTTCTGCGTAGATAAGCGCATTTTCCGCAAAGAACCCGGTAGGGGCGGCAGGGCCGGGTAGAACGGCGGTGCGTCCGCATCGGCGTCATGGCCGGTTGCGGACCACGGGGTATCCGGGGGGAATCGTGCAGAAGCGCTACCAGGTATTCATCAGTTCCACGCGGAAGGACTTGGAAGTAGAACGCAGGAAGCTGACCAACGCGTTGCTCAAGAGCCAGTACATCCCTGTCGGCATGGAGCACTTCCCCGCCAGCCCGGAGCAGGCCTGGCCGATCATCAAGCGATTCATCGACGAGTGCGACTTCTACGTGCTCGTCATCGCTGGCATGTACGGATCGATCAACCCGGACAATGGGCTCAGCTACACCGAGAGTGAATACCTCTACGCGGCCGAGGCCAACAAGCCTCTCCTCGCCTTCGTCCACGAAGACATCAAGAAGCTGAAGGCCGAGAAGGTGGAGCTGAACAGCAGGAAGCGACGCCAACTCGAGGCGTTCACCAAACGGGTCGAGGCCAGCCTGGTCCGTGCCGCTTGGAACAACCCGGACGACCTGGCTTCGGAGGTGATCACAGCACTCAACGCGGCAACCCAGTACAGCTCGGCAGTGGGCTGGGTGCGAGCAGACTCCGTCCCCGAACAGTTCGGCCTGCTCAGCGACAACCTGCTCGAGCCATGCGCCCGCCTGGGCATCAGGCAAGTAAGCGTCGACGGCGTCGCCGGACCCGAGATGCCGGACAACCTGGCGCGGGCCCGCATCATCCGCGTCATGTCGACCAGCGCGGTACGCCTCATCGAAATCTACAAGCAATCCTTCGTCGCGGCCCTCAAGAGCGGCGGTCACATCAAAGTGCTGCTGCCCGATCCCCAGGGCAGCTTCGTCACCGATGTCCAAGAGTCGGAATCCGCCTACGGCCCCCGTGGTGTGAAGATCTCCGAGGAAGTCACCCTCGTGCACTACCGCCTGCGCGAAGTCCTCGGCGAGGCCGCCGCAAGCACGAGCCCGTCAGCCTCCCTGGGCACCGTGGAGATCGGATACTTCACCACTCATCTGCGTTCCACCCTCGTGCTCTGCGACGAACACTGGGGATGGCTCACGCTCACCCTGCCCCCCGCCCGCGCACCCGAGACCGCCTCCCTCGTCCTCAACCCCGCAGACCGCTCCCTTCTGAGCGTCTGCGTGCGCCACTTCGACCGGACCTGGGACGTGGTCGCCTCACGGGGAGCAACTGAACTACTGGGCCCCTGACCGGGGTAGACATGCCTGCATGGCGGACACCTCCGAACGGATGACCGAAGCGCGGGCTGCGTGGGACAAGCGCCTGGAGCAGGCCCGTGCCCTGATGGCAGCACGACGCGGCCGTCCACGCGCACTGATCGAAGTTGCAGCACAGCACCCTCTCGTAGCCGGCGTACGCCCCAACGAGGAATTCGAGGCACGTCTGAACCGCGGACGGGAGCTCTACACACAGCTGGTCAGCGAGGGCATGGACGTGGAACTGTACGTGCCCGGCAGCCGCCATATGTTCCACGGAACCGCCGACAAGATCAGCCTCAGCCGGGCAGGCAGCGACTACCTCGCCGCACACGGCGTCCCAGCCGCACACGTTCGCGGAGAAGACCTCAACCGCCGCTACAAAGGCGATGACGGCGTGTACAACAGCGCCGACGAATGCTTCGTCACGGCCTCCCACTTCAAAGACAGCGACTTCGGCACCCTCATCAGCGTCCTAGCCCCCGGCCAGCTGCACCGCAAAATGCTCCACTACATCCACTTCGGAGTGCTTCCCCTCGCCCACACCGCGCCCACCCCCACCTCGTTCCACAACTACGTCCACGAAGCATTCGTCGAACTACCGCACGTCCTGCTCGAAGACCCTGACCTGCAGACCCCAGACTCGCCCAAGGCCACCCGGCTACGCGCGGAACGACGCCCAGCAGCCGACTAGCCAAGACCCCGGCTGGGCTCCCCTGTCGAGCCGCTTCAGACCAGGCCCGTGCCGCGCCCGCTCTGAGCGACGGCAGCGGAGAACGCCCGCACCATCACGGTAAGCGCGCGGTGCCCCTGCAGCAGAGCCTCGTCACTCCGCCTCAGCGCCGGCACGGAAGGCCTGCGCGATCATTGCGTATTGGGCGGCGAAACCAAGCTGGCGGTCGCTACTGACCGCCGAATCGGTGGCCTCGGCTCTGGCCAGGAAGGCTCGGGAGCGCCGCAGGCAGTAGGCACGAACTTCATCGTCCGTGGCGTCAGCGAAGTCAAACCCCTCAGGCGCGGGAGGCTCGGTGTATTGGGGCTGGTTCCAGGGCCTAGCTCTGTCCTTGGGCATGCTGCTCATCCTCCCTTGAGCGTGAGCAGCAAAGCACTGCAGACAGGCGTGCGGCCGACAGACCCACGCTCCCCCTGGCTGAGACCAGGTCTCATCGACTCCGCCGGTTCTTGATGTCCCCGTCTACCGCGGCCTCCCCTGCTTGGGGAGGGTAGGCCTCCCGCCCACCAACGAGTCCAGCGCCGCAGGCGCCGCCCCGGACCGCGGAACGCGCTCGGCCCGGGCTCACCCGATCGCCGCGCCGGCCGTCCCTGACGCCCCCGCCGCCGGGCTCTGGCTTTCGGACGATGTCGAGGTGCCGAGCGGGACGGACGAACAGCCCGCCAGCAGCAGGCAGGTGAGCAGGACGGGCGGCGCGATACGGCGGGTAGAGCGCATGACGATTCCTCACAGGCAAGCGACAGCTGAGCAGATGCTCACCCACCAACGCCCATCCCTACCGCGCGGGGTGGCTCGCGGCGCTCGGCAACTGGGCTTCAGCCGCCGCGGCGCTTCTCACGGCCCGAAGGGCTCCGGCTCTGGGCCAGGCGCCGGTCCACCGAGCGGCCTCTGCCATCGCGTTGTCGATGGAAAACCGGCTGCGTCGCGTGGTTGTCCTCTTCTTCGGTGAGTTTCGCTTCTACGGTGGGTTCCTCGCGTCGGGCAGGCGCGGACGGTGCGATTGGGGTACGTGTGGAGATCGAGTTGGCGGATGCGGTGGCGGCGATGCGGGACGAGCTGCTGCAGGCCTCCGCTCGCGGCGCGGGCCAGGACCTGGCCTTCAAAGTCGGGCCGGTGGAGCTGGAGTTCGCCGTGGAACTGCGCGCGGACGCCAGAGCCAAAGCCGGTTTCAAGGCCTGGGTGGTCACCGGCGAGGCGGAGGCGGGCGTGGCGCGGACCCGGACGCACCGGGTGAAGATCGCGCTCACTCCGCAGCAGCCGGGCGGCGGCGACCTGCTCATCCACGGCCGTCCCGAGCGGGAGCAGGGTCCCGGCGATGTGTCCGGGTACATCGAGCCCTGAGGCGGCGGCCAGGCGGACCATGACCACCAGGGACGGGGGCGTGGGGTGGAGCACGGACGTGTCGTCGCGGTAGAGGGACCCGACGGGCCGGGATCCGGGTATGTGATCGCAGGCCGGCTGGTGCTGACGTCGGCTCACGGCGTGCCCGGCGAGGGCCAGGCGGTGACGCTTTTCCGGCCCGGACGTCCGGAGCGCTGGCAGGGCACCGTGGTCTGGCGCGGCAGTCCCAGCGGCCGGGACGACGCCGCACTGATCCATCTCGCCGATCCGGCCTGGTTGCCCCCGTCCGGGCCTGCGGTGCGTTGGGGCCGCCTGGTCACCGACCGGCCCGGCACGCCCTGCGAGGCGTGGGGCATCCCGGAGCTGGTGCAGCGGCCCGGGCGGGCGACCGACACCCTGCAGCCGTCCGGCACCCTCAACCCCGGCGACCGCCAGGTCGGCAACCGCTACGTGATGAACCTCGACCACCACCCCCCAGCCGCCACCGACGACGGCGCCTCCCCATGGGGCGGCCTGTCCGGGGCCGCGCTGTTCTGCGGTGACCTGCTGGCCGGTGTCATCACCTCCGACCCGGCCGGCCGCAGCCACGCCCACCTCGAAGCCGTGCCCGCCTTCGTCCTGCTGCACGACGCGGCTTTCCGCGCCGCACTCACCGCGCACGGCCCCACCGGCACCGAGCTGGAGCCGGTCGAATGGCAGCACCTCGCCGAACCCGCCACCGCGGCCGGGCTGGTCCGCTCTCCCGCGGCCCTGCTGCGCGCCCGTCGCCAGATCGTGCCCTTCCGCGGCCGCACCCCTGACCTCGACCGCCTCGCCGCCTGGAGCAGCGAGCCCGGCTTCGGGGCGCTTTTGCTGCACGGGTCCGGCGGCCAGGGCAAGACCCGCCTAGCCCAGCACTTCGCCGACCAACTCGCCGCCCAACGCTGGACCGTTCTGTGGCTGCGCGCCGACACCGGCCCCGACACTCTCGCCGTCCTGGCGGCCGCCGCCGTTCCCGTGCTGGTGGTGGTCGACTACGCCGAGAACCGCCCCCTCCAACTGGAAGCCCTCCTGCAGGCCGCCGCCCGGCACCCCGGCGCCAGCCCGTTCAAGCTGCTGTTGCTGGCCCGCACCGCCGGCGACTGGTGGCCAGCTTTGCAGGCCAGCTCTCCGACAGCAGAGGACCTACTGGACGGCGCCCGCGTCATCGCGCTGCATGCGCTGGAACCCGACTCCGGCCGCTCCCGCCGCGAGGCCTATCAGGAAGCGGTCCATGCCTACGCCAGCCATCTGCCACAGGTACGCGGCTGGCAGGACTTTGACTGGGTCACGCTGGCCCACCGCCTCACCTCCAACCCCCGCCCCGAGCCTCTCGCCGGCCTGGACCGGCCCGGGCTGGAGACGGCACTGAGCCTGCACATGACTGCCCTCGCCGACCTCCTCGACACCGCCAGTCAGCCGTTCAGCGACGGTCGCGCACCTGTCCAGGCAGAAACAACAACCACAGACACAACGGACGTTGAGGACCGGCTGCTGGTCCATGAGCGTCGTTACTGGACCACCGCCGCTACCACCCACGCGCTCCATCCCGCGTTGACCCAGGCCACCCTCACTGACGCCTTGGCGGCCGCTTTCCTCCTGGGTGCCGACGACCGCGACCAGGCCGACGTCCTCCTTGACCGCGTTCCCGGCCTGGCCGGCCAGCTCCCCGACCGGCGCCGCGCCGTGCGTAACTGGATCGCCGCCCTCTACCCGCCCGCCACCCACAGCTGGCCCTGGGACACCCTGCAGCCCGACCGGCTCGCTGAACGCTTTCTCGGCCGTCACCTGCACACCGACCCCCGTCTCGCCGACCACCTCATCGTCGGCGCGACCGCACACCAGGCCACCCGGCTGCTGACCGTCTACACCCGCGCCGCCGCCCACACCGTCTTCCACCACCAGCTCGACCAGCACCTCACCGCCCTGTGCGTGCGCCACGCCGATCTCCTTGCCACGCCCGCCATCGAAGTAGCCACCCAGACCGAGGCTCCCCACCCCCTCCTCGATGCCCTCCAGCAGATCACCGATCAACCAGACATCCAGCTGTCCGACCTGGAACAGCTGGAAGCCAAGTTGCCCTCTACCAGCCACAATCTCGCCCCTTGGGCCGCACACCTCACCCGCCGCATCACTGAGCACTACCGCACGCTCCCCCACGACGATCCAGACCGCCTTCCCCGGGTCGCCGGGAGTTTGAACGACCTCTCCATCCGGCTGGCGGCTTTGGGGCGGCGGGAGGAAGCTCTCGCCGCCACCACCGAATCCGTGGAGATCTACCAGGAGCTGGCACAGATGCGGCCCGACGCCTTCCGCCCCGACCTCGCCACGAGCCTGAACAACCACTCCAACCAGCTGTCGGCCTTGGGGCGGCGGGAGGAAGCTCTCGCCGCCACCACCGAATCCGTGGAGATCTACCAGGAGCTGGCACAGATGCGGCCCGCCGCCTTCCTCCCCCACCTCGCCGCGAGCCTGAACAACCACTCCGTCCAGCTGTCGGCTTTGGGACGGCGGGGGGAAGCGCTCGCCGCGAGCATTGAAGCGGTGGTGGTCTACCAGGAGCTGGCACAGGTGCGGCCCGACGCCTTCCGCCCCGACCTCGCCGCGAGCCTGAACAACCTCTCCATCTGGCTGGCGGCTGTGGGGCGGCGGGAGGAAGCGCTCGCCGCCACCACCGAAGCCTTGGGCATCCGCCGGGAGCTGGCCCGGGCCCGGCCCGACGCCTTCCGGCCCGACCTCGCCCTGAGTCTGAACAACCTCTCCATCTGGCTGGCGGTTTTGGGGCGGCGGGAGGAAGCGCTCGCCGCCATCACCGAAGCCGTTGAGGCCTACCGGGAGCTGGCCCGAGCCCGTCCCGACGTCCACCAGCATGAACTTGACCGATCCCTCCAGGTGCTGGCCTGGCTGCAGAAGCATGTCGAGGGCGGGTCGGATTCAACCACTTGAAGCGACGGGCGTCTGTGCACCAGCAGCCCAGAGACTCTTGGCCCGGGCGCTGCATGGGGCCCGTGCCGTGCGATTCACGTTGCCATTCTCCTGACGTGGCATCACTCCTGCGCAGGCATCCGGCTTTCACGGGAGCTGGTTCAGGAAGTCTCTGCTCGATGTCGGGCAAGGACGTCTCCAGCGGGTGGAGATCGAGCACGGTGTAGAAGAGCGTTCGGGCCATCGCGCTCGGGCCGCATCCAGCTACCTCATCAAAGGCCTTGATCGGCCACGTGGGTGTGAAAGCGGTGGCCGAACGGCGGGCCGCCGCCGGCCGGCCGGTCGGCATATGGAAGAGGCCTCGAATCGGCGCGCGGTCCGGGGCCCGCCCGGGTATGGCGCAGGGTACGGGGTCGAAAGCCAGTCCTGCCCCGGCGCGCCTCTGTGGCCACGCCAGCTCGGCAAGCTGTACCGCGTGACCAGGGTCCATGCGGTTCGCGTGGCATCCTCCACCCACGCGCGCCCCGCAGCAGGCAGGCCATTCACCCCGCCCAGCTGGCGATAGCCTGCGGCCCAAACCAGGAGGGCGGGTCCAGTGGGCTTCGACGCAGAACGATCAGCGCGCATCGCTGCCATGCGGGAAACCGCCCGGCCCGCCTGGGCGGCAACCGGCGACACGGACACACTCCAGCAGTTCCTCAAGGACAACGGGTGTCACGGCGTGGAAGCGGTATTCGTGACCATGGGCCTGCTGAACTGCGATCTTGCCGAAGCCCAACGAGCCTTCTTCAACGCCCCATGCCGCGACGCCGAACGCCGCTTCCACAACGACGCCATGAACGCGCTCGCAGAGGCTGCCGACCACGACGCCTGACAGCACCACCGACCAGTGGAGCCCCTTGACTCAGCCATTAAGACTCCACCGACCGCGCTCGTCGCGCGCAGACCGCATGCTGCCCCGGTTCGCCAGAGGCCTAAGATCAGGCCACTAGTACGAAGGGGGCGGGCGATGAACAGCCGAGCATGGAAGTGGCTGCTTATTTCGGCCCCGATGGCGCTGTCGGTCTCCGCGTGCGTGGGGTGGGGTGGGGTGGCTATCCGCCTGCGAAGAACGTCCACGACTCTCAGCTCATAGGCACCTGGCGCGCCCGGGAGTGCGACGCCACGTTGACCTTGAATCCGGACGGATCGGCGTCCGCTACCGGCATGCCTACCGAGATGGAACTCGACGGCAAGGTCACGCAGAGGGTCAGCGGGGATGGCACCTGGGAGATCGACGAGTCCGGCGTTGAGCAACAACTCGAATTGGTCATGGGTGACCAAAGCACCCCGTTCGACCTCTACCGGGACAAGGGGCGCTTGCTGGTGGCTCTGACCGTAGGGGACCCGGACGATATGAACTCGTGCACCCTGACCAGACACTCGAAAATGGCAGCCAATGCCCCAACCGCTGTACAGCAATGAAGTACAGCAACCAGCGCAACCGTAGCTTGCCTCAGCCATTGAGACTCCGCCGACCGCGTGGGAGGGGTACGCGTGTACGGCGCAGCAGTGGTCAAGCCACCCGAACTCTGAGATGAATCAATCTTCGTCATCCGACGAGGAGCCCGTCGTACGGATATCACCAAGATCGCAACCAGCGTCAGGATGACGAGGACCCGACTGGGCGAAGCGTATTGCTGCCTATGATCCGGGACTAGAGCCTTCAGGGGCGCCCCGGTTGGCCAATTCTTCCGTGACCCTTGTCTCGGATGGGACGCCCCTCGGCCCCCTGACCAGTGGCTTACGATCTCAGGCATGCGTCATGCCCTACCCCGTCTCGCCTGTCTCCTGCCCTTGATCGGATTGATCGCCGGGTGCGGAAGCAGTCAGGCTCCCCAACCTTCCCCGGGGCGGGCAAAGGTGATCGTCGACCCTTCAGTGGCGCAGCGTCGCACGGAATACGAGAACGTTCGCTCAGGGCTGCTCCAAGCGGTGGCGGAGGTGGGCGTGCCCGGTGGATTCAGGGGAGACGGCAAAGAGAAGCAATCCGCTGATTACTGCTCAGTCTTTCTTGATGGATTTCTGTCGGCGAAGAGCGCGGCTCAGTCCCGGGAGACGGTGACGGCAGCACTGCGGGCAGACGGCTGGAAACAGGTCCAGTCCGGGGGTACTGACGAGAGTCTGCTCACCCGTGGCACCTGGGCGGTTTTCGTGACCCGCACAACCGCACCCCTCGCGGGTGCCGA
>NZ_JBEXDZ010000241.1:0-9807 GCF_040606085.1 Streptomyces sp. NPDC005485
GCCGTGAGGGCCGCGCGGCAGCCCGGCCCGCGGGATCCCCGGCCGGCCACGAAGACCGGCCGCCGGGAGCGCTCCAGGACCTGCGCCAACGCCGCCACGTCGGCCGCCGTCGGCTCGACCGCGGCCCGCTCGGGCGGGGGTTCCACCAGGGCCGACGCATCGTCCGGGACCTCCAGGGCCTGCACTTCGAGGGGCATGTTGAGCAGCACGGTGCGGCGTTCGTGCAGGGCCCGTCCGACTGCGGCGCAGGCCTGCTCGACGGCGTTCTCCGCCGAGGTCACGCGCGCCGTGACGGCGCCCACCGCGTGGGCCAGCGCGTCCTGGTCGACGTAGAAATTGGACGTGGGCCGGGTCACCTCGGCAGCCAGCACGAGGAGCGGCGTACGGCTCTTGGCCGCCTCGGCGACGCCGGTGACGGCATTGGTCAGACCGGGTCCCTGATGCACGCTCAGCGCGGCCACTTTGCCGCTGGTGCGGGCGTAGGCGTCGGCCATCGTCGCCGCGCCGCCCTCGTGGCGCGCGGCGACGAACCGTGCGCCGGCCGCGACCATGGCGTTGGCCAGATGGAAGTTGCCCGAACCCACCACGCCGAACACGTGGTCGACGCCGGCGGCATGCAAGGCCCGGCCGACGGCTTCGGCGACCTTCATGAGCGGACCTTCAGAAGCTTCAGGTCCTTGCGGATGTCAGGGAGCTTCATGAGCGCTCCACCAGAGCGAGCACCCGCGCCGGGGACCCCGATCCCGTGACGATGGGCAGCGGTCCCGCGATGACGACCGACCCGGTCGCCGGCAACGCGGCCAGGTTCCGCAACTGGGTCAGCCCGTACTTGTCGCTGCCCATGAGGTAGGAGTGACACGGGAAGACCGGGTCGAACGCGTGCGCCCCTCCGGCGTCGGTGCCCACGGTCTCGACACCGAGGCCGAGCACCGGCGACTCCTCTGCCACCCAGCGGGCGCATTCCGCGGACAGACCGGGTGTGTGCGGGCCGTTCTCGTCGGCGTTGAGGAACTCCTCCTGCGTGTCCGAGCGGGCGTCCCAGCCCGTGCGCAGCAGCAGCCAACCGCCGTCGGGCAGCGGCCCGTTCGCCGCCTCCCACGCCTTCACATGGTCCACCTCGACCAGGAAATCGGGGTCCTGCTCGGCCTCGGCGGTGAAGTCCAGCACGACCGCCGGTGCGATCAGCCGGCGCGCCGGTACCGACGCGACATCGGCGAGGTCCTTCCCGGTGACCCAGTGGTTCGGTGCGTCGAAGTGGGTGCCGGTGTGCTCACCGCTGCGGAAGTTGTTCCAGTACCAGGCCGGACCCCGGTCGTCGTACCTGCTGATCTCCTCCAGTTCGAACACCGCGGTCTGGCCGAAGTCGGCGGGCAGTTGAATCACCGGGGTGGACGACGACAGCGGGGACGTGAGGTCGACGACTTCGATGGCCCCACCCCGCAACGCGGACACCAGAGCGGCGAGGACGGACGGTTCGGGCACGGGGCCTCCTGAAACGACGACGGTGAAGCTGTCGGGCGATCCGCGGGATCGGATCCGGGTGGATGCCCGGACCCAGAAAGATGCTGACGCGGGCCGGTGTCCCTGTGAAGACTCGGTCGGGCATCGACCGCACCGGCTTCCTGCGCGGCGGGTCACCCCGCCAGGGCCGACCGGGCCGCCGCGACGGCCTGTTCGGCGTAGCCGCGGCCGAACAGCACGGCGTGCACCAGCAGCGGGAAGAGCTGGTGCACTCCGATGCGGTCCGGCCAGCCGTCGGCGAGCGGCGCCGCGTCCTGGTAGCCGTCCCGTACCGCCTCCAGGTGCGGGCACCCGAACAGTTGAAGCATCGCCAGGTCGGTCTCCCGGTGCCCGCCGTGCGCGGCCGGGTCGATCAGCCAGGTATGCCCGTCTGCGCCCCACAGCACGTTGCCGTTCCACAGGTCGCCGTGCAGCCGGGCGGGCGGCTCCGCGGGGCCCGCCAGCTCCGGCAGTCGCTCGCAGACGCGCTCGACCACGGCGGCCTCGGCGTGGCGCACCGTGCCGCCGTCCACCGCCCGACGCAGGTAGGGCAGTACCCGATGCTCGGCGTACCAGGTCGGCCAGTCCGTGCGGACGGGGACGTTGCGCATGCGAGCGCGTCCGATGTACGCGTCCTCCGTGCCGCCGGGTGGCGGGGCACCGAACGCGGGTGCGCCCGTGGCGTGCAGGGCTGCCAGGTCGTGTCCGAACCGCGCCGCCGCCCGGGCGCTCGCTCGGCCGGGTGGGACCCGGTCGATCACGAGCCAGCGCCCGTCATGGCCGTGCACCGCAGGAACCCGGACCGTGCCGGCGTCGGCCAGCCAGCGAAGTCCTGCCACCTCGGCCCGCACCGCACCGGGGTCGTCACCGCGCTTGACCATCACCGACCGACCGCCGTCCAGGGTGACTTCGGCGAGAGTCCCGGACAGTGGGCGCTCGCCCGTCACGGGGCGCCCGGTGAGGCGGGCCGCCGCGGCGCCCGCGCTCTCGCTCTCGTCGGCGGCCGGTGGGGCAGTCATGTGTCGAGGCGCTCGCGCACCTGGGCGCGCGGGCGGGGCGTCCTGGTGTCGTTCATGGCCGGTACCTCGTCGCATCCCTCGATCGTGCCTCGCAGTCCATCACCGGGAGCGGGCCGGCGTCCAGGTACCCCGGACGCGGTGCGCGTCGTAGCGCTCGGATGGCCGGTCCGGGAGTCCCGAACCAGCCATCGGAACCGGTCGCTTGTACCGCTCAGTTCTCCCGGCCGAACAACGCGTCGTGAAGATGAGCGGCGAGTTCGCCGACCGTCGGCTTGTCGAACAGAAGCCTCGCCGACAGGTCGAGCCCGGTGAGCTGGTCGAGTCGGTTGCGGACCTGGATCACGGCCAGCGAGTCGAAGCCGAGGTCGGTGAACGGTTTGTCGTCGGGCAGCGCCGCCGGGTCCGGTTGGCCGAGCACGGCGGCGACCTCGGCCCGCAGCAGGTCGCGCAGCTCCGGTTCCGACATCTGCGCGGGCCAGCTCTGCCGGGTCGGCGCCAGGTGGTTGCGTACGAGGCCGCCGACGATCGGCGGCAGCGCTGCCGCGGTCGGGTCGAACAGGACGGGCACCAGCACCGGTTCGGCCGAGCCGAGCGCGGCGTCGAACAGTGCGAGTCCCTGTTCCGCGCTGAGACCGGCGATGCCGGACGCGTTGATGCGCCGCCTGGCGAGGTCGGAGATCTGCTCGCCGAGACCTCCGCCCGGCTCCCACAACCCCCAGGCCAGTGACACCGCCGGCAGTCCGAGCGCACGGCGATGACCGGCCAGCGCGTCCAGGAACCGGTTGGCCGCACCGTAGTTGGCCTGTCCTGCCTTGCCGAAGATGCCGGCGACGGAGGAGTAGAGCACGAACGCCGACAACGGAAGGTGCGCGGTGGCCTCGTGCAGCACCCAGGCCGCATCGGCCTTGGGCCTCAGTACGGTGTCCAGGCGGGCCGGTGTCTGGGTGGCGAGCACGCCGTCGTCGAGCACGGCCGCGGTGTGCACGACCGCCGTCAGGGGCGGGTCGCACGCTGCGATCAGCCCCTGCACCGCGGAGCGGTCGGCCACGTCGGCGGCGAGGATCCGCACGTCGGCGCCCAGTTCGGACAGCTCCGTCCGCAGGTGCTCCGCGTTCGGCGCCGCCGGGCCGCGCCGACTGACCAGGAGGAGGTGTCGGATGCCGTGCTCGTGGACGAGATGCCGGGCGAGCAGAGCGCCGAGCGCTCCGGTTCCGCCGGTGATCAGGACGGTCCCGGCCGGGTCGATGGGCCGGGTGTCGCTCGGCGCCGCACGCCGGATCCGCAGGGCGTGCGGTACGCCGTCCCGGATGGCCAGTTGTGGTTCGGGGTTGCCGCCTACGAGGTCCAGCACGCGCTCCGCCGGAAGGTCGGCGTCCAGGTCGACCAGAGTGATCCGCTCCGGGTGTTCGGCGGCGGCGGCGCTCACCAGGCCGGCCACGGCGGCGGCCGCGAGGTCCGGGTCGGGGGTGGTGGCGTTCCTGGTGACGACGACGAGTCGGCCGCCGGATACCTGCCCCTGTTCTTGCCCTTGCCCTTGCCAGGTGTGCAGTGCTTGCAGCGCGCGTGTCGTCAGGGACCGGACATCGACTCCGTCTTCGTCGACGCTCCGGTCCCCGGCGATCTTGACGATCGTCGTCTCGCCGGTGGCCGGTACGGCCGCTACCGGGATCCATTGCGGGCGGAAGAGCATGGTGTCCTGCGGTGCCATCGGCCTGGTGAACATCGAGGCCACCGTGGCGACCGGCTCGCCGGTGTCGTCGAAGATGTCGACGCCGATGGTGTCGGGACCGGTGCGCACACACCGGATCCGTGCGCTTCTGGCGCCCGGTGCATGCAGCTCGACGCCGTTCCACACGAAGGGCACCCGTGCCCCGCCGGCCGGCCCTTCGGCCAGCGCGGCCGCGTGGACGGCCGCGTCGAGCAGCACGGGGTGCAGCCCGAACCTGCCGGCGACGCCGTCGGGCAGAGCGACTTCGGCGAACACTTCGTCGCCCCGGCTCCACAGGGCGGTCACCGCACGGAAGGCGGGCCCGTACGCGAAGGTGTCGTAGCGCTGTGCCACATCGATTTGTGCGGCATTGGCGGGCGGCCACTCGCCGCGGTATCGCTCAGGCCGGATCGCACGGCCGCAACCGGCCCGACGCGTGCCGCGTCCACTGCTCGGCCCCTCGCTGCTTGGCGTAGACGTCGATGCGCTGCCCGTCGACGACCACCTGGAGTTGGGTGTTGTCGTTGGGGGCCAGCCGCAACGGCGCCTCGATGGTCAGCTCGTCGACACCGGCTCCCGTACCGGCGTGCAACGCGATGTCGACGAACGCCGTCGCGGGGACCAGGGCCGAGTCGCCGACGACATGGTCGGCCAGCCAGCCGTGGGCTCGGACGGCGATCGCGCCACCGTGCACGATCCGCGGCGAGTCGGGGGCGACGAGGGCGGGTCCGAGCAGGGCGTGGCCGAGACCGCTGCCGCCCGGCTGCGGTGGATCGAGCCAGTAACGGCTGCGCTGGAAGGGATAGGTGGGCAGCGGGAACAGCCGGGCGCCGCTGCCCGCGAACACGGATCGCCAGTCGACGGAGATCCCGGCGGTGTGCACGGCGCCGACCGCCGCGAGCAGCGTTTCGACCTCGTCGTGACCGGCGCGCGTCGCCGGCACCGCTGCGGGAAGGCCCTCGGGATGCGGAAGCATTCCGGTCGCGGCGCGGCTGAGCACGGCGTCCGGGCCGACCTCAAGGCAGGTGGTCACGCCGGATTCGGCGAGGGTGGACAGCGCGTCGGCGAAGCGCACGGTGTGCCGTGCGTGCCGTACCCAGTACTCGGCCGAGCACATCTCCTCGGAGACCCTGCCCGTCAGCCCGCACACCAACGGGATCTCGGGGTGCCGGTAGGTCAGGCTCTCGGCGACTTCGCGGAATGCGTCGAGCATGGGTTCCATCAGCGGCGAGTGGAACGCGTGGCTGACGCGCAGCGGGGTGCTGCGGCCGAACCGTTCGGTGATGGCGATCGCCGCGGCCGCCTCGCCGGACACCACCACGGCGTGCGTGCCGTTGACCGCCGCGATCGAGACCCGGTCGGCGGCCTCGGCCACCAGCGGCGCGACCTCGGCCTCGGTGGCCGTCACCGCGATCATGACGCCGCCGGCGGGCAGCTCCGCCATCAACCGCCCGCGGGCGGCGACGAGCGTCGCCGCATCGTCCAGCGACAGCACTCCGGAGACGTGCGCGGCGGCGATCTCACCGATCGAATGCCCGACGAGCACGTCCGGCCGCATGTCCCAGGACTCCAGCAGCCGGTACAGCGCGACTTCGAACGCGAACAGGGCGGCCTGCGCGTGGTCGGTGCGATCCAGCGGTTCGCCGCCGAAGACCAGCTCACGCACCGGACCGCCGAGCGCCTGACACGCCTGGTCGAAGGCTTCGGCGAACACGGGGAACGCCTGCGCCAACTGCTTCCCCATTCCCGCCCGTTGGGCACCCTGACCGCTGAACAGGAACGCGAGGCGCGCGTCGGCCGGCACCACCGCCCCGGCGCGTTCACCGGCCGCCAGCGCACGCAGGGCGGCTCGGTCGCCGGCCGCGACCATCGCCCGGTGACCGAGTGCCGTACGCCCCGCCGCCAGCGTGTAGCCGACATCGATGTCGTCCGGCGCCTCGAGGAGCGCGGCGGCAACGGCCCGCAGGGCGGGGCCGTCGGCGCCGCTGAGCAGCCAGGGCGGGGCGAGGAACGCACGGCGCGGGTCCGGGTCCTCGGGCGGGGCCTCCTCGATGATCACGTGTGCGTTGGTGCCGCCGATCCCGAACGAGGAGACGGCCGCGCGTCGCGTCCGGTCGGACGCGGGCCACGGCTGGCCCGTCGCGAGGAGTGCCACCCGGCCGGCCGACCAGTCGATGCGCGGGCTCGGCTTGTCGGCGTGCAGCGAGGGCGGCAACTGGCCGTGCCGCATCGCCTCGACCATTTTGATCACGCCGGCCACGCCCGCCGCCGCCTGGGTGTGCCCGAGGTTGGACTTCACCGATCCGAGCCACAGCGGCCGGTCCTGGTCCCGGCCCTGGCCGTAGGTCGCCAGCAGCGCTTCCGCCTCGATCGGGTCACCCAGCGGCGTGGCCGTTCCGTGTCCGTCGACGGCGTCGACGTCCGCCGGGGACAAGCCGGCATCCGCGAGCGCCGATCGGATCACCTCGCGCTGCGCGCGTCCGCTGGGCGCGGTGAGCCCGTTGGACGCGCCGTCGGCGTTCATCGCCGAACCGCGCAGCACCGCGAGCACCGGGTGACCGTTGCGACGGGCGTCGCCGAGCCGTTCCAGCAGTACCAGCCCGACCCCCTCCGACCAGGCGGTGCCGTCGGCGTCCGCCGCGTACGACCGGCAGCGGCCGTCCGGCGACAGGCCGCGCTGCCTGCTGAACGCCAGGAAGGTCCTCGGCGTGGACATCACCGTCGCGCCACCGGCCACCGCGAGAGAGCATTCACCCGTGCGCAGTGCCTTCGCCGCCCAGTGCAGGGCGACCAACGACGACGAGCAGGCGGTGTCGACGGTGACGGCGGGGCCGGTGAGACCGAACGTGTAGGAGATCCGCCCGGACGCGACGGCGTGCGACGACCCGATGCCCAGCCGCCCTTCCAGCTCATGCGACTCGAACCGGCTCGCGTAGTCCTCGTTCATGACACCGATGAACACACCCGCGCCGCTGCCGGCCCCAGTACCTGAGTCCGCGCCCGTGCCGCGCAGTGTCGTGGTGTCGATACCCGCGCGTTCGAAGAGTTCCCAGGACGTCTCCAGCAGCAGGCGCTGCTGTGGGTCGGTGGCGAGTGCCTCGCTCGGCGAGATGCGGAACATCCCGGCGTCGAAGTCGGCCGCGTCGTACAGGAAGCCGCCACGCCGGGTCGTGGAGCCGCCGATCCGGTCCGGGTCGGGGTCGTACAGGTTGTCCAGGTCCCAGCCCCGGTCGGCAGGGAAATCCCCCGTCGCGTCGACACCGTCGGAGACCAGCCGCCAGAGATCGTCCGGCGACCCGACACCACCCGGGTACCGGCACGCCATCGCCACGATGGCGATCGGCTCGGGGGCGGGCGGGCGCGGCGCCCGCGCTTCGAGTACGGGCTCGGGTACGGGCTCTGACATCATCCGGGCGAGCGCGCCGATCAGTTCACCGGGGGTCGGAAAGTCGTACACGAGCGAGTGCGGCAGGGCGAGGCCGGTGCGTACGGCGATCCGGCGTCGCAACTGCACGCCGCCCAGGGACGACAGGCCCAGGTCCGTGAAGGCGCGATCGCGCCACCTGTCACCGCCGTCATCGACCTCGCCCCCGCCCTCACCGACGCCATGGCCATGGTCGTCGCACAGCGCAGCGATCTCCTCGCGTACGAGGTCCTCCAGCGCCGCCCGGCTCAACTCGCTTCGCCCGGCCGCCTGTTCCGCCATCGATCTGCGCAGGGGCTTTCCCGAGGACGTACGGGGAATCGTCTCGACCTGCCGGAATTCCACCGGCACCTTGTACAGGCTGAGCCGGCGCAGGCACAGCCGGCGCAGCTCCTCGGGCTCGTAGCCGTCCGCTTCCGGTACGACGAACGCCACCGGGACCTCGCCGGCCAGTTCGTCGGGCCGGCCGACCACGAGTACGTCGCGCACCGAGGGCGACTCCGCGACCACGGCTTCCACCTCCAGCGGGTGGACGTTCTGGCCGCCGCAGATGATCACGTCGTCGAGTCGGCCGGCGACGGTGAGCCGACCGTCGTCGAGCCGTCCCGCGTCGCCGGTCCGGTACCAGCCGTCGTCGGCCGAGGAGGCGGGCTGCCCGTGGTAGCCGAGCATGAGTCCCGGTGTGCGGACCAGGATCTCGCCGTCCACGACCCGGACTTCGACTCCGTGCACGGGTGTCAGGCCTGTCTCGCCCGGCAGTTGGACGGCGATCTTTCCGCTGGTCTCGGTGGCGCCGTAGCAGTCGAGCAGCGGCGTGCCGAACAGTTCCAGGACCGCGGCGCGCGTCGCCGCGGTGCAGGGCGCGCCCGCCGTGACGCACAACCGTGGCGGGACATCCACGTCCGGTGCCTGGTGGACGAGTTGGAGATAGGTGGCGGGTACGCCGGCAAGGACGCAGCCGGGATGCTCGGCGAGTGACGCCGTCGGATCACCGTCGACGATCCTCGTATGCGCGCCGATCGCCACCGTGCCGACGACCGCGAACGACAGTGCGAAGCAGTGGTGCAGCGGCAACGGCCAGACGATCGTGTCCTGTTCGGACAGTCCGAGCATGGGGCCGTAGCAGGCGGCCGCCGACCAGAGCATCGCGCGCTGGGTGGTCACCACCGCCTTCTGCGGGCCGGTGGTGCCGGAGGTGTAGAGCAGCCAGGCCGGCTCGTCGATACCGAGGTCGTCACGTGGCGGGCCGGACACGGCGGTCGGGCCGTCCTCGACGATCAGCACGCGCAGCTGTGGCCGTCGCTCGCGCAGCCGCTCCGCCATCGCCGCGTGCCGGGCCTCGGTGATGAACAGCGTCGCCCCGGAATCGTCGGCGTAGTAGGCGAGTTCCGCCTCGGTCGAGCGCACACTCACCGGCACTCCGACAGCCGCCGAGCGAACTACCGCGAGGGCGTGGACGACGAACTCCACACGACTGCCCACATGGATGAGCACCCGCTCGCCCCGGCCCACACCCAGTCCTGCGGCGTGCTGCCCGCTGGCGAGCAGGATCTCCCCGTAGGTCATCGTGCGGTGGGAGTCCGTGAACGCCGGGCGGTCCGCCGGGTGCTCGGACAGCAACGCCACCAGGGGCCGGAACAACTCTTCTCGAACAAGGTCCACTGCTCAACGGTACGGTCTTCCCCGCCCGTTGATCATTCCGCTCACCGGAACAGACCGGAACAGGACAGACCCGCCCGGGCCCGGGCGAGCTCATCCGGTTCGAGTCCGGCGAACGCGCGGTGGCCCGGTCAGTCCGTCGGGGCCCAGGGGACCCACGGCAGTGCCTGCCGCCATCGCGGCCGGTCATGAGCCCAGTCGTTCAGTACGCCGGCAACGATCTCGTGTCCCGACATGTCGAAGGGGCCCGGCACCAGGGCCTGGAAGTGCCGGTCGGCGCCGCCTTCGCGATACTCCACCCGGCAGCTCATGTCGTCGTTGAGGTAGACCTGAATGTAGTGCTGGTCCATCGGCTCCCTGTCGAGACGATCCACGATCACGAAGCGGTGCCTCAGGTTCATCTCGCTGAGCAGGTCGAAAAGGGCCTCCTCGGAGGGGTCCTCGAAGGTGTCCCCGCTCCAGGTCTTCGCGCGCAGCACTGGTTCCGTCACCCGCCG
>NZ_JBEXDZ010000242.1:0-9695 GCF_040606085.1 Streptomyces sp. NPDC005485
GCGCGCCGGCGCTGCGGGGGGGGGGGCCCCCCGCGCGCCCACCCCATCCTGGGGGGCCGCCGGGGCCCCGCCGCCCCCCCGCTCCTCAGGGGTCAACTGGTCGAAGAGCCCGGCCAGTTGGGTGACCCGGTCGCGGTGGCGGGTGCGCACGATCCGCGCGCCGGCGGTGGTCACCCGGACGAGTACGGCACGGCGGTCAGCTGGGTCGGGGCCGCGTTCGACCAGGCCGTCGCGTTCGAGCCGGGCGACCAGCTGCGTGATGGCGGGCTGGCTGACCTGCTCGGTCGCCGTGAGTTCGGACAGCCGCTTGGGGCCGTTGTGCGTCAGGGTGTGCAGCACCGACAGCGTCGTGAAGCTCAGCTTCTCGACGGACGGAAGCCGGATGAAGATCCCCGCGAACGTCTCCACGACCGTCGTGAAGTCGTCGATGTCGATGTCCAGCGGGATGTCAGGGTGGTCGAGGTGGTCGGCCTCTGGGTTCTGCGGCGTCACGGGGATAATGTATCAGCAACTTATTTAAATGGCTTATGTATCTCGGGCGAGGGTGAGAGCGAGGGCTCGACGAACGCGTGGTTTTGCTGGTCATTGCCGAGGTACTCGCGCCTCGCCCAGGCCGGGTCCGCGGATCCGGCAGACCTGTTGAGGAAAGGTGCGCACCGTGACCGAGCACCGGCTGGAGACCCACGGCGAGAACGGCGACCCGATTCCGCGGGACATGCCGGACCAGCAGGTCACCGGGGGCGAGGACCCCTGGGACGTCGGCACCTCGTCGCCCGGACGCAGGGACGACGAGGAGGACGAAGAGGGCGAGAGCGCGGCCGAGGCCGAACCCGCGACGGACGTGCCCGACACGGACGAGGCGGGGACAGGCAGGCAGGGCGCCCCGCGCTCGGACACCGTCCACCCCGAACACCCGGGTCCGGAGGAGTCCCCCGGTTGACCCGGGCGACCGGCCGCGGGTGACGGGCCGGGGCCCTCAGCCGACCTTGTGCCCCTGGAGGGGGTCGGTCTTCGCCCCTGCACCCTGTTGCATGCCCTGAAGGAACTCCTCCAGCACCTCGTCGGCGGAGCGCACCGGCCGCCAGCCCAGCTCGGCGCGCGCACGGGTGCAGTCCATCAACGGCAGCCGCAGGACGGCGTCGAAGAGATGCGGCGACGCGGGCAGCAGCCGCAGACCCCACGCGGCGGCGATCGCCGAGCGCGCCGCGGTGCGCGGCAGCCGGACCCGGCGGGCGCCGAGCAGGTCGCCCAGCATCTCCGCGTCCACCGGCGGCTCGGCGGCCAGGTTGAACGCACCGTGCGCGTCGGAACGCTCCGCGAGATGGTAGGCCTTGGCCGCGTCATCGGTGTGCAGGGCCTGCACCCGCAGCCCCGGGATGTCGGGCAGGAACGGCAGCAACTCGGGGCGCGCGAGCGGCCCGGGCAGCAGACGCCCGCCGAAGATGCGGCGCTGCTCGCTCGCCGACTCCCGCTTGAAGAGGAACGCGGGCCGCATGCGCACCACCCGGGTCCCCGGGTGCTCGCGCTCGAAGATGTCCAGGGCGCGTTCCAGATACGCCTTCTCGCGGCAGTACGCGGCGTCCGGCCACCCGTGCGTGGGCCAGGACTCGTCCACCGCGTGGTCCTTGGGCCCCGGCGAGTAGGCGCCGACCGAGGACGCGTGCACGAGGGCGGGCACCTCGGCCGCGGCCACCGCCTCGAACACGCGGATGCTCCCGAGCACGTTCGTGCGCCAGGTCGTGGCCGGGTCGTGTGTCGGCTGGAACGCCCACGCCAGATGGATCACGGCGTCGGCGCCCTCGAACTCCTTGACGAGATCAGCCTGTTCGGATGCCAGATCGACCGCGGACCATTCCGTTTTGGCGGGCGACCACTCAGGAATCCGGCGCGCCACACCCCGTACGGACCCGACCTCCGGGTCCTCGGAGAGCAGGCGCACCACACTGGTGCCCACATTGCCGGTGGCGCCCGTGACGACGATCCTGCGGCCCGGTTCGCTGCTCACCTTCGGCTCCTCTCGTGGGAACGGCCGCCGCGCACGGTCACCGCACGCCGCGGGGCGGAACCGGCCGAGTACCCGGGCGGCACGGATCCACGCGGTGGACAGGGGAAGCCGCACCCGCGTACGAGGCGGTACTGCGTACCCCGTGGGCAGCGACGAGTTCGACAGGACGTCGTGATCAGGGCGGCGTTTAATGAACGAGTCGGAAGTGTCTCCCGTTGGGAGCGGCCCATGTCGACGCTTCGTGCCACCACAGGGGGTGGGCGAGGCGCACCCGGAAGGCTTCGGCGGCTGGGGGAGTGGTGCGCCCGGCACTTCGTGATCGTCATCGTGGCCTGGCTGGTGGCCCTGGCGGCGCTGCAGGTTCTCAACCACGCATTCGGTGGGGACTACTCGGACAACTTCTCGCTCCCCGGCGTCCAGTCCCAGCAGGGCCTTGACGTCCTCAAGCAGCATGACCCGGCGGCCGGGGGCTACAGCAGCCAGATCGTGCTGCGCGACACGAAAAAACCCCTGACGGACCTCAGTTCTCAGATGGGTCAGACGGTCTCCGACCTGCAGAAACTGCCGCACGTACTCTCGGCGCAGAACCCCCTGCCGTCGTCCGGCACGCAGTCGTCCGCCGACCAGTCCCAGCAGCAGGGCAACGCCTCCGGCCAGTCCTCCCCGCAGAACGTCGGGCCCCTGGCCGGCGACGCGAAGACCGGCTACATCACCGTGCGCTTCGACGTGCAGCCCTCGACGCTGCAGGAGTCGTACCTGGACGGCGTGGACCACGCCGTCCAGCCGCTGCGGGCGGCGGGTGTCGACGTCGAGTACGGCGGTCCGCTCGGCGAACTGGCCAGGCCGGCGGCCGACGACAGGGTCAGCGAGCTGATCGGCTTCGCCGTGGCGATCGTCGTGCTGCTTGTCGGCTTCGGCAGCGTGCTGGCGGCCGGAATCCCGCTGCTGACCGCGTTGATCAGCGCGGTGGGCGGCCTGGCGTGCCTCGGCCTGCTGGCGGCCGCCTTCACCTTCGCCACGGTGTCGCCGACGCTGGCCACCATGATCGGGCTCGGTGTCGGCATCGACTACGCGCTGTTCCTGATCACCCGTCACCGGCAGAACCTCATGGACGGCCACGACCCGGTCCGGGCGGCCGGACGGGCCACCGCGACCAGCGGCCGCGCCGTACTCGTCTCCGGCTGCACGGTGATCATCGCCCTCGCCGGGCTGTCCGTCTCCGGGGTCTCCTTCATCGGCAAACTGGGCCTCGCGGCGGCCGTCACGGTCGTCTCCGCCGTCATCGGTGCCCTGACGCTGGTCCCGGCCCTGCTGGGGCTCATCGGCAAGCGCATCGACCGCTACCGGGTACGCCGCCCCGTCGCGGAGACGGACGCCGCCGCGGGCGAACCCGTGCAGGGCACCTGGCACCGCTACGCCCAGCGTGTGGAACGCCGGCCCTGGTGGTTCCTGGTCGGCGGAGTCGTCACGGTGCTGGTGCTGGCCATCCCGGTGCTGTCCATCCAGCTGGGACACATCGGCGACGGCGCGGACCCCACGTCGTTCACGGACCGCCGGGCCTACGACATCATGTCCGACGCCTTCGGCCCCGGCTCCAACGGCCCGCTGACCGTTGTCATCGACCAGACCAAGGTGCCCTCGGACCAGCGCTCCGCCCTGTCCTCTCAGGCACAGAAGTCACTCAACGACGTGGCCGGAGCCGCCACGGTCACGCCACTGACGACGACCAAGGACGGCGACGTACTCGTCGGCACGGTCTACTCCAAAGAAGCCCCGCAGAGCCAGGACACCACCGACCTGACGAACCGTCTGGTCGACGACACCCTGCCGCAGGCGGTCTCCGGCACCGCCGCCAAGGGCTACGTCACCGGTACGACCGCCGCCCAGGTCGACTTCCGTGACATCGTCGCGAGTCGGCTCCCGCTGATCATCGCCGTCGTGGTGGCGCTCGCCTTCCTCATCATCCTGGCCGTCTTCCGCGGACTGCTGGTCGCCGTCAAGGCGGCCGTCCTCAACGTCCTGTCGATCGCGGCTTCCTACGGCGTCGTCGTCGCCGTCTTCCAGTGGGGCTGGGGTGGGCCCGCGCTGGGCGTCGAGGGGAAGGTGCCGATCGAGAGCTATGTGCCGATGATGATGTTCGCGATCATCTTCGGCCTCAGCATGGACTACGAGATCTTCCTGCTGTCGCGCGTCCACGAGGCCTGGCTGCGCACCGGGGACGCCAAGGCGAGTGTCGCGCACGCCCTGGAGATCACCGCGCGCGTCATCACCTGTGCCGCCCTGATCATGGTGAGCGTCTTCGCCGCGTTCATCGTGAGCGACAACATCGTGGTGAAGATGCTGGGCCTCGGGCTGGCCGTGAGCGTGCTCATCGACGCAACCGTCGTACGTCTGCTGCTCGTTCCGGCGGTCATGACCCTGCTGGGACGGCACGCCTGGTGGACTCCGCGGTGGCTCGACCGGATCCTGCCGCACATCGACGCGGAGGGCGAGCACGACTCGGCGGACGCATCCTCGGCAGGTCGTTCCTCGCCGGGATGACGTCCGAGGTAATCGACCCGAACCAGGCCGCAGGGAATCATCGGTGACGTACCCATTCGTCGCGCCACCGGATTCCGGGAGATTCCCCATGCCGTACTTCGAGAGCCCTGTAGATGGTGCCCGGCTGCACTTCGTCGACTACGGGCCGGCCACGGGGCCGGTGGTCGTGTTCGTGAACAGTTCCTACTTCGGTACGGAGATGTGGGAGTACCAGATGCTGCCGCTGGCCGAAGAGGGCTACCGGTGCGTCGGGTTCGACCGGCGGGGGCACGGGCGGTCCGACGACGTGTGGGGAGGGTTCGACCTGGACAGCCTGGCCGATGACGTGGACGGGTTGCTCAGGCACTTGGACCTGAGCGATGTCACGCTGGTCGGGCACTCGCTGGGCGCAGCCGAAGTCGTGCGCTGCCTGACGCGGTACGGTGCCGGGCGGGTGGCGAGGGCGGCGCTGGTCGCGGGCATGACGCCGGGCCCGGCGCGGTCCGCGGACCATCCCGGCGGGGTCGACCCGGAGCTCATCCGGGCCGGCAACGACACGTTCCGGCGTGACCGGTCGGCGTTCTTCGCCGACGGGGCGCGAGCGTTCTTCGCCCTGGACCTTCCCGGGAACGCGCTTTCACCGGCGTACGTACAGACCATGGTCGAGCGCTGCCACGGCGCGACCGCACGGGCAGGGGCAGCCCTGGGGGACCTCGTGGTCACCCTCAACCTCGCGCCCGACCTGGGCAAACTCGACCTTCCCGTTCTCGTCGTGCACGGCAGCCACGACGCCTCGGCGCCGCTGGACCTCACCGGCCGCCGGGCCGCAGAGTTGCTGCCCGACGGCACGCTGAAGGTCTACGAGAACGCGGGCCACGGACTCTTCGCCACCCACGCCGAGCAACTCAACGCGGATCTGCGGGAGTTCATGGCCCGCGCCTGACCCGGCCGGCGCGGGAAGGTCACGCGAACGCGTTCACTCCCGTGAGCTCCGCCGAGAGGTCCCACAGGCGTGCGGCCTGCTCGGGGTCGGTCGCGTAGTCGCGTACGCCGACCCGCGTACCGTCCGCAGGAGCGGGCTCGGCGATGTCGCAGTCCTCGCAGTACACCCCGCCCCTGCCGTCGAGCCGAGGCGAGGTCGCGGCCCACACTTGGGTCGCGGCGCCCTGCTCGGGGGTCTTGAAGCCGGCCGGGTTCAGCGGGGTGCCGTCCTCGTCGATCCAGCCGCGGTCGACCATCTCCTGCTGGGGCAGGTGCCGTTGGAGCGGCGTGAGGATGCCGCCGGGGTGCAGCGAGAACGCCCGTACGCCGGACTCCCGGCCGAGGCGGTCGAGGTGGACGGCGAACAGCACGTTCGCCGTCTTCGCCTGGCCGTACGCCTCCCACTTGTCGTAGCCGTTCCTCCAGTGCACGTCGTCCCAGCGGATCCCCGAGTAGTGGTGACCGGCCGAGGACACGGCGACGATCCGGGCCCCGCCCGTCTCGATCGCCGGCCAGAGCCGGTTGACGAGCGCGTAGTGCCCGAGGTGGTTGGTCGCGAACTGGGCTTCCCAGCCGGGCCCGACCCGGGTCTCCGGACAGGCCATGATCCCGGCGTTGTCGATGACGATGTCGAGGGTGCGCCCCGAGGCGAGGAACCGCTCGGCGAAGGCGCGGACGCTCTCCAGGTCGCCGAGATCGAGCTCGTCGACCTCGACCCCGTCGATACCGGCCACGGCCTCCTGGGCGACGGTCCGGCGCCGCGCGGGGACGACGACCCGGGCACCCGCCTCGGTGAGCGCGCGCGTCGTCTCCAGGCCGAGTCCGGAGTAGCCGCCCGTGACGAGCGCGAGTTTGCCGGAGAGGTCGATTCCCTTCAGTACGTCCTCGGCGGTGCTGTCGGCACCGAAGCCCGAACCGATCCTGTGCTGTGCGGTGGTCATGCCTTGCACGCTACGAATTGGAGCGCACTCGAAGTCAAGCGGACACCGCGCCCGGGGCAGGGGAAAGGCCCCGACCGGACGGGGGAATCGCGGTCGGGGCCGTGTGTGGTGGGCACGCATGGCGGTCGCCTCTCGGCGAAACGCTCCACAGGGCTTCAGCCGAACGATCGTCCCTGTGGGCTATAGGTGAGGCCCGGGGACACTGTCCCATCCGCACCCACGGTTGGTTCAACGGGTAACTACCGGTGGGTGTTCCCAGGGGCGAGGTCACGCGCGGTGACGTGCGTCACGGCCGCCGCACGCTACCGACACCGCTACCGACACCGCTCTCGCACCCCGCCGTCGTACGCCGCTCTTGCACCCGCCGGCGTATGCCGCCGTACGGCCTCACGCGCTCGTCTCTCGCTGCGGCAGCGTCCGGTCACGGGTCCACGCGAGCAGCTCGTCCGCCGTCCACGTGGTGATCACGCGGTCGGCGGGCACCGCGCACTCCTCGGCCCGGGCGCAGCCGCGGAACTGCCAGTCGAGCTGGCCCGGGGCGTGGGCGTCGGTGTCGACCGAGAAGAGGGTGCCCGCCTCGACGGCCCGGCGCAGCAGCCGTCGTGGCGGATCGAGCCGCTCCGGGCGGCTGTTGATCTCCACGGCCGTGCCCGATTCGGCGCAGGCCGCGAAGACCGCGTCCGGGTCGAACTCGGACTCGGGCCGGCCGCGTCCGGTGACGAGACGGCCCGTGCAGTGTCCGAGGACGTCGGCATGCGGATTGCGTACGGCGGCGACCATGCGGCGGGTCATCGCCCGGGCGTCCATACGCAGCTTGGAGTGCACGGACACCACCACGACGTCGAGCCGCTCCAGCAGCTCCGGCTCCTGGTCGAGCGAGCCGTCGTCGAGGATGTCGCACTCGATGCCGGTGAGCAGCCGGAAGGGAGCCCACTGCTCGTTGAGGTCCGCGACGACGGAGAGTTGCTCGCGCAGGCGCTCGGGGGACAGCCCGCGCGCCACGGTCAGCCGGGGGGAGTGGTCGGTGAGGACCGCCCACTCATGACCGAGGCGGGCTGCGGCGCGGCCCATCTCCTCGATCGGGCTTCCGCCGTCGGACCAGTCGGAGTGCAGATGGCAGTCGCCGCGCAGCAGCGCCCGCAGCTTCTCGCCGGCGTGCGGCGGCTCGGCCGCCCGCTCCCGCTCCAGCTTCTCCAGATAGCCGGGTACCTCACCGGCCAGCGCCTCGTGCACGACCTGTGCCGTCTTCGGGCCGATGCCCTTGAGGGACTCCAGCGATCCCGCGGCCGCGCGCTCGGCGACTTCGCGGTCGGGCAGGGCGCTGAGCACGGCCGCGGCGGTCCGGAACGCCTGGACGCGATAGGTGGGGGCCTGGGACCGCTCCAGCAGATACGCGATCCGGCCCAGAGCCTCGACGGGATCCCCGGCGGCCTTGGGCGTCTTGGGGGCATGGGGGTCCTGGCGGTCCTCGGGGTCCTGGGGCTCCTTGGGGTCCGGCACCATGGGTACCTCCTTGTTCCAGCCTTGCCCACCCGTCGCCGGCGCGCACGGCGGATGGGCCCGCGCCTCCCTGCGGCTGACCCGGGGGAACCGTTTTACGCTCTACACATGACCGAAATCGCGAGCCCCCACATCTCCAGCCCGCGGATCATGGTGCTCGGGGTGCAGCCGGGTATCCCCCCGTTCCGGATCGTGGAAATCGACGGGGAAGTGGTGGGCGAGGCGCAGACGATCGTCGACGTTCTGGAGACCGCCTCGGCTCACGGGATCACGGTCCATGACCTCGACGACCCCGACGTGGTGCGCTGGGTCGGCGGGGACAAGTTCACCTGGAAGCCGCGCTAGCACGGCACCGGGGCTGCTGCGCACGGTCCGGCCGACAGCGACTCCGCCCCGGCGGCCGGGGGCGCAGGGAGCGCGCGGACCTGCGGTTTCGCGCCGTTGTGAGCTGTTGTGCGGGGAGTGACCCCGCACCTCGGGAAAGATCACCATTCGGTGGGAACCACGCATGGGCCCGCTCCCACGAGGGGACGTTGATCTTGCCGGGCGATCGACCCTCCCCGGCGTCCCCCTCTTCCCACCGGGAGCCGTCATGTTCCGTGGCCTCGCCATGCCCACAGCCTTCCTCCTCGCCTCGGCCGCTTTTCTCGCCCCGGCCGCATCGGCCGCCGCCGTACCGGCCGGCACCACGGCCCACCGTGCGCCGCTCGCCGGTGATGTCTGCTTCTGGACCGCTGCCGGGCAGCACGGCACTTCGTGGTGCTACACCCCACCGGGTTACACGGATGTGCCTGATGCCCTGCACGACAAAGCGGCATCCTTCCGTTCCGACGCCGGCACCGACGTGTACGCCATCGACTGGGCTCGCGGCACCTGTTACTACCGGCTGATCCGCGCCCACGACCTGGCCGACAACTGGCCCTGGGGTGCCCGTCTCGACGGCGTCGCCGACACCACGATGGGCTGCGAGGTCGGCTGAGCCCGTGCGACTCCTTCGCGTGTGGTGCGCTGCGGCCTTGGCGGTACTGGCGGCCATGGCGGTGGCGGGCTGTGCCACGGCGACGGCTCAGCGCGCCACCGCTCCCGCCCTGCCCGGCACCGAGCGGGGCAGGGACGACCTGATCGACGCCGCTCAGCGGCTGCTGGTCGACCGGTGTCTGGCCCGGCAGGGCTTCGCGCTGCGGCCGTCCCCGGGGGTCTCGGAGCGGTCGGTGTCCTCGGATGACCGCCGAAGCTCCCCGGTCGGCGGTCGGACGTCCCCGGTCGACCGGCGCAACTCCTCAGCCGACCGGCGGTTGCAGGGCGCCCTCTTCGGCCGCGGCCGCCCCGAACTCTCCGTCACTCTCGCCACCGGCTACACGGTCACCGCCCACACCGACGGCTGCCTCGCCGCGGCGCAGCGCGAGTTGTACGGCGACCAGCGGCGCTGGTTCCGTGCCCAGGTCGTCGTGAACAACCTGCGCGCCGAGGCCCGGCAACGCATGGGACGCGACCCCGACTACCGCGCCGCGACCGCCCGTTGGATCCGCTGCGCCACTCCGGCGCACGGGCCCCGGCCCAGCCGCCCCGACCCCGTGGTCTCCGCGCGCTGCGCACACGAGAGCGGCCTCACCCGCCTGCGCGCACAGCTGGAGCCGGTCGCGCTGGCCAAGACACGCACCTCACGCACCAGGCCCTGCGCGACGCTCTCGGTCCGACGGCCGCCCAGGCCGGTTCCGAGAACCAGCCCGGCCGCTTCCGCTTCGACT